>CAYSJE010000055.1:0-5609 GCA_964431345.1 uncultured Candidatus Saccharibacteria bacterium | reverse complement strand
GGGGGGACAACTGCGCATTTGCCACTCAGGGTTAATCAAGCTGGTGTTATGCCGATTATCTTTGCGATATCTATTATGCTTATTCCTGGGGTCATTGCCCAATTTGTGGCGACCATGAATGTGGGCTGGCTAGCTGGTACGGCTCAAAGTATAGCCGATCTCTTCCAGAACCAGTTATTCTATGGCGGATTGTATTTTGTCTTAGTAATACTATTTACTTATTTTTATACTTCGGTTACATTTGATCCAAATCAAATATCTGAAAATATTCAGAAAAACGGTGGATTTATTCCGGGTATCAGGCCAGGTAAAAACACAGCGAGTTTCTTGAAGCGTATAGTAAACAGAATTACTCTAACAGGTGCGATATTTTTGGGTATTATAGCAATTTTACCTTTTATAGTTCAAGCTGGTACAGGAGTCCAATCACTTACACTTGGTGGTACGGCTTTGTTGATTGCGGTTAGTGTGATTCTAGAGACTATGAAGCAGCTAGACGCGCAGTTAGTAATGCGAGATTACGAAGGCTTTTAAGAGTTCTATGCTAGAGGCGTATTTCAGGGTTTTGCCCTGTTTTTTTTATCCCCATTTGAATCATCTCCGGAAAAATGCTATATTTAAAGCAAAGAAAGGGGAATTATTCCTCAAGTCTTAGGTTAATCTCGTGGTTTCTATTAAGTCCAAGGCAGAAATTAGCAAAATACGCGAAGGTGGGCAGATTTTGGCTGAGGCACTTGATTTGGCTAGAAACAAGGCGAAACCTGGTGTTGTAACGAAGGATTTAGAAGCTTTTGTGGTAGATTTTCTGCAGAAAAAAGATGCTGAACCATCTTTTAAAAATTTCCAGGGTTATCCTGGTAGTATTTGTGTCTGTTTGAATGAGGAAATCGTTCATGGAATTCCCGATAAGCGTAGAATTAGAACTGGTGATTTAGTTAGTGTGGATATTGGAGTTAGATATAAGAATCTATATACAGACGCAGCTTTCACTAAAATAGTTGGCAGAGGCGATGCGGAAAAAAAGAAATTAGTGAGCCGGACGGAAGCCGCACTTGCTCGGGCAATTGAGGTGATTAAACAGGGAGCTACACTGGGCGATATTGGTGCGGCAGTGCAGGAAGTTGCCGAGCATAACAAATTGGGAATAGTCAGAGAACTCGTTGGTCACGGAGTCGGGCACAGAGTTCACGAGGATCCCCAAATTCCGAATTTTGGAAATGTAGGTGAGGGTTTAGTATTAGAAGAGGGTATGGTTCTGGCTTTAGAGCCAATGCTTACACTAGGTCGTCATGAAGTAGAATGCCTTGATGATGGCTGGACATTTGTGACCAAAGACAAATCCCTCGCAGCCCATTCAGAGCACACTGTGGTAGTCACCAAAAATGGATCAGAAATTCTAACAAACTAATTATGCGTATATTAGGTATAGATTACGGAGCTAGAAGAATTGGAATCGCTATTAGTGATGAAAGCGAGACTATTGCTAATGCCAAATTGCCTTTGCAGAGAGAAGATGATGAAGAGCTGATCAAAGAATTGTCAAAACTAATTAAATCAGAAAAAATTGACAAAGTTGTTCTAGGTTTGCCAGTAAGCTTGACCGGTCAAGAAGAAATGCAGGCACAATTAGTAAAGAAATTTGGTGGCAAGTTATCAGAGGGGGTTGATATTGCAATTGATTACGAAGACGAAAGGCTAACTAGTTCCCAAGCCAGAGATATGATTAGTGAAAACAAACAGCAAAAATCAATTGATTCTCAATCCGCGCAAATTATTTTACAAACCTATTTAGATACAGCTAAAAATAAATCAAATGAATAATTTGGATTTCTCTGATAAACAGCACCCAGGTTACAAAGGTGATGATCCTAGCAAAGTTAAACTTTCAGTCGTTATTCCTGCCTATAATGAAGGCAAGCGGATTAAAGAAACTCTAGAGGACATCGATAAATATTTAGAAAAGCAGCCATATATGTACGAAATTATTGTGGTTGATAATCGCTCTAAAGATGATACTTCTGCAGTTGTAAAAAGCTATAAAGACTCTGTGGAACATTCGGCTGTCTATGGGATAAAAGAACCTTGTCCAGGTAAGGGTTGTGCAGTACAGCGAGGAATCGCGCAGACTCGTGGCGAATATGTTTTGTTCATGGATGCGGACAATGCTACTCGCATTCAGGAAATAGAAAAAATGTGGCCAAAATTTGAAGAAGGCGATGATGTGGTGATTGGCTCTCGTAGGATTGAGGGCTCAAAGCTTGCTCAGAAGCAGCCATTCATGAGGGATATGGCTGGTAGGGCTGCGAACTTGATGATCAGAATGTTTGCGGTTCCAGGAATCTCTGATACGCAATGCGGTTTTAAAGCTTTCACTAGAAAAGCAGCCGAAGACATTTTTTCTGTAATTACTATTGAACGCTGGGGTTTTGATATTGAGGTTTTGGCTGTTGCTACAAAATTTGGCTATAAAATCGGTCAAGTCCCAGTCACTTGGTATCATTATGAAACAGACAGAATTGCGGCTAATTCTTATACAGAAACTTGGAAAGATCTAATGCAGGTCAGAAAAAATTTAAAAAGTGGTAAGTACGATGAGCTTAGAAAGCAAGGAAGCCAACGTTGGCAAGAACTCCAAAATTCTTAATAAATTAAGTTATGCCTCAATTTAGAAAAGATCCTATTAGGAATGAATGGGTAATTCTAGCTACTGAACGAGCTAAACGCCCGGAGAGTTTTGTTAATGAAGAAAAAGAAGATACAAAATCAGCCGAGAATTGTCCTTTCTGCGAAGGTCACGAAAGCGAAACACCCAAAGAAGTGCTAACGTATGATGGTCAGAATAGAAAGCCAGACACCAAAGGCTGGGAAGTTCGAGTTTTCCAAAATAAATTCCCGGCTCTTGCTGAAGGGACTGTTTTGAACAAACACAAAGAAGATATTTATGATGTAGCTAATGCCGTTGGCAATCACGAAATCATTGTTACAGGAGATCACAATAAACCACCAGCCCTGTTTTCTTCAGAAGAAATGGAGATGATGCTTCGGGCTTATGAAGAAAGGTTTGCTCATTATTGTCAGAGTGATTTTATAAAATATGTCCTGATTATTTATAATCACGGCAAGTCAGCCGGAGCATCTCTTGATCATCCTCATTCTCAATTATTTGCTATCCCGATTGTTTCTAGCTATTTGCAAAAAGAACTTCATGGAGCTCAAAATTTCTACGACGGTAGTGGGAAATGCGTTTTCTGTCATATAATAGAAAACGAAGTAGACAAAGCTAAGGGCAAACGTATTGTTTTCGAAAACGAGAAGTTTATAGCCCTCGCCCCTTATGCTTCCAGAAATCCTTTTGAAACTTGGATTTTACCAAAGAATCATAATCCATTTTTCCAAATTATGGAATACAGTGATCGATTACAGTTAGCAGAGTGTCTGCAAACAGTTCTCAAAAAATTCTATGTTGGTTTAAAGAATCCGTCATTCAATTATTATATTCAATCAGCACCATGCGACGGTGAAAATTATAATTACTACCATTGGCATCTAGAAATTTTGCCAAGATTGCAAACTCGTGCTGGGTTTGAATATGGTACAGGAATTATCATCAACGAAGTTGATCCTGATGAAGCAGCCAAATTTTTGCGAGAAGTAAAAACAGATTAGCTAATTTATGGATTTTTCAGTCTTTAACAATTTGCCCGCTGAATTGGCCACAGTCTTAATTGGCATGATACCGATAGGGGAATTAAGAGCTGCGATTCCGATTGGAATTCTGTCGTACGATTTGCCTTGGTGGTCAGCTTATATTTTTGGGGTGATAGGGAACATGATTCCTGTTTTCTTTCTACTGAAATACTTGGAACCAGCTTATAAATATTTTGACAAGCGTTCGAAGACACTGCATAGAATGTTTGAGTGGGTATTCAAACGAACTAGAAAGAAACTACAAGCAAAAGTAGAGAAGCACGGAGCATGGGCGTTAATGCTGTTCGTGATGATCCCATTGCCAATCACAGGTGCTTGGACAGGATCAATTGCCGCTTTCCTCTTTGGGATGAAGTACAAAAAAGCCTTGCTAGCCACATTTCTGGGAGTGCTAATTTCAGGGGTGATAGTGACTCTAATTACAATTTCTGCATACGATGCTTTTGAATGGTTTTTGAAAACAGAATGAAACCAATAATTATCGCCAATTGGAAAATGAACGAAACAGCCAGCGCCGCTGAGATTTTGGTTGATGATATTATTACTGATCTAGGAGATGACGTATCTAAGGCAGAAGTTGTTGTCTGCCCGCCATTTACAGCTCTAGAAGCTATACACAAATCAAAAATCAAAAAAGGAGCCCAAGATATTCACTGGGAGGACAAAGGGACTTATACTGGAGAAATTTCTGGACCAATGCTCAAAGATCTAGATTGTGAATATGTTTTGATAGGGCATTCTGAAAGACGCTGGAAACTAAATGAAAATGATGAAGTTATAAACAGAAAACTATTAGCAGCTATAAGAAATAATTTAATTCCTATTTTGTGTGTAGGTGAGCGAGAGAATGACAAAAAAGAGAATAGAACAGAATTAGTTTTGAAAAATCAACTTGAAAAAGCTTGGCGAGAAATTGGAGCGGATGATTTCACAGAAGCTATAATTGCTTATGAACCTGTTTGGGCGATAGGCACTGGTGAAGTTGGTAGCAAACAAGCGGCAACCGCAGAAAATGTTAGTCTCGCTTATGAAATCATCGAAAAATTCTGCGTAGCCCAAAATATTTCTAACAAAGTGAAGCTAGTTTATGGAGGTAGCGTGGATGCTAGTAATGTCAGTGAATTTTCTGGTTTGGAAAACAATTCTGGTTTTCTAGTCGGTAGTGCAAGCTTAAAATCAGATGAATTTGTAAAAATAGTTAAAAACGTAATTTCTTAATATTTCAAATATATGCTCGCGCATGCTAAAGATTTAATCAAGGATGCTTTCAAGAGATCATACGCTGTTGGATCTTTTAATACTTGTAATTTAGAAATGACTCAAGGTCTTGTTAATGCAGCCAATAAACAAAATGCTCCTGTCATAATAATGGTCTCGGAAACCACAATTGAGTATGCTGGTCTGAAGCCAATAACTCATATTGTAAGTACTGTTGCAAAAAACGAAGCTATTCAGATCCCTGTTGCTCTGCATCTAGATCACGGTAAGAAATTTCATTCGGTAGTGGAGACAATTAATGCGGGATTTTCATCTGTGCAAATAGACGGTTCTGACTTGGCATTAGATGAAAACATAATGCTGACTAAGCAAATCGTCGAATATGCTCATAAGAGAAATGTAATAGTGCAGGGTGAAGTTGGTAGAATTCCTGGAGTTCATGCAACGGCTGAAAAACTGGAAGTCCAAAAAGGTGTCCATACAAATGTTGAAGACGCAAAACGTTTTGTGGCTGAAACCAAGGTAGATACACTAGCAATCTCTATTGGCAATTGTCATGGCTTTGGCAATCCAAATCTGGATTTTGAGTTACTAAATAAATTACGTACTGAGCTAGATTTGCCTCTAGTTTTGCATGGCGGGTCAGGTACAGAGCAAAAGGATGTCAAAGATTTGATTGCTAG
>CAYSJE010000054.1:0-5728 GCA_964431345.1 uncultured Candidatus Saccharibacteria bacterium | reverse complement strand
ATTAATGCGATTGGATTATCGCTCTACTCTCGCCTGCTACACCAAGCGGTAGAAGAAATGAAAACTGGCGAAACTGAGCCAACTCAGTTAGACATCAGTATCGATCTACCAATAGACGCTTATATCCCAGAAAACTTCTTTGCATCTGAAGAAGTTAGACTTAGAACTTACCGAGAACTAGCTAGCTTATCATCTCAAGACAAATTAAATTCAGCCATCGGAAAACTAGTCAGCAATTCTCGATCTTGTTACACTAAGCGCGACCTACCAAAATCAACCCTCAACTTAATTTCTATCTTAGAATTAAAACTCCTCTGCCAGAAGCATAGAATTCTAAGCATAGATACAATGATCAAGCATAAACCAGATGGCACTAAACCTCGCTTTCTAAATATTGTGTTTGCCGAAGAATTAGGTGATAAAAAATTCTGGGATATCTTCGCCAGCAAAATCGATGGCTGGGAGACAAAAGATGACAGGACGATTAGAATAGAAATGGAGAGGTTGGGAGAGGATTGGATGAGAGAGTTGAAAAATATTTTGGAATAACAATGACCCTACCAGAAAAAATTAGAGATTATGTAAAATCAGAATGCCAGAAAGAGACAAATGTTTTTGGCATGGAGGCTTTTGATGATCATTTTGTTTCAATGGTAAAGCATGCAAAATTTCTAGCAGAGAAAAACGAAGCTGATATCGAAATTGTAGAAATTGCTGGCTGGCTACATGACATTGCGAGCATTCGTGGTGATTATGAAGACCATCACATTAAGGGAGCCGAATATGCCGAAGAAATTCTCTCTAAGCATAATTATCCTGAAGAAAAAATTGAACAAATTAAGCATTGCATAATTGCTCATCGAGGAAGCAAAGAAATCCCCCGTGAAACAATCGAAGCAAAATGTATTTCTGATGCCGATGCAATGTCTCACTTTGATAACATTGGATCTCTTTTTTATCTCGCCCACACTAATTACAAGATGAATACCGAGGAGGCAAATACGTTTGTGCGAGATAAACTAGAAAGATCCTGGAACAAATTAACTCCACAGGCAAAAGAAATTGTTAGACCAAAGTACGAAGCGATGAAAGAACTATTATCTTAAACATATGGCTTACTACAACAAAATTGGACTACTAGTCCTAAACGATGACAGCACAAAGTTTTTAGTCTGCGAAAAAGCGCCGGAAGATGTAACAGCAGATTACATCATGCCTGGCGGACAATTTGAAGAAGAAAGTGTCGAAGAATGTTTAAAATCTGAAATCAAGGAAGAGCTGAATTGTGAAGTTGATTTTAATACAGTAGAATTTGTCGCGGAATACATTGATATCGCGGCTGGCAAACCAGACCGAGATGTTTCTATAAAATTATACAAAGGGAAACTAATTGGCGAACCCGAACCATCAAGCGAAGTAAAATTTATACACTGGATCGGCAAGGAAGACAAAGACAATCACCGAGTCTCGCCAATTATCCGAAACAAGATTATCCCTGATTTGGTTAAGAAAAAATTTCTCAAATGAAAATATATTTAGTCCGACATGGAGAAACTACAGGAGATGTCGAAGACAGGTTCGACGGTGCTTATGATGATCATTTATCGCCCAAAGGCAAACAGCAATCAGGAAAACTTGTGAATAAACTTGAAAACAAAAATATAGAGATTATTTATCATAGCCCGCTTATCAGAGCTACAGAAACAGCCGAAATTCTGTCAGAAAAATTGATAGCAAGATTAAAATGACAAAGCTTCGCAATGTAGAAATTGATACTATCTAGCAAATCATGCTAATATAAATACAAGCCCTCCAATCGCGGCTTTTTATTTTTTGCAAAACCAGAACCCTTCTTTTATACAGTGGGGTTTTTGTTTGTGCAAATTCTATTTATTAATCATAAAAACATGAGAAAAAGATCGACAACAAAACTTGCCGTATTTAATGGCAGTAAAATCAGGAAAGTTATCCACAAAAACGAATGGTATTTTGTAGTAGAGGATATCGTTAATGCTGTAATAGATTCAAAGGATCCAAAACAATACATCAAACGTATGAAATCACGTGATCCTGAGCTACGTAAAGGATGGGTACAAATTGTACCTACCCTTTTAGTAGAAACTAGTGGAGGAAAGCAGAAAATGGCTTGTTCAAATACTGAAGGTTGTTTCAGAATTATTCAGTCAATCACTTCACCTAAAGCAGAACCATTCAAACGATGGCTAGCCAAGGTAGGATATGAGAGAGTCAAAGAAATAGAGAATCCAGAATTAGCTATTAGACGTACAAAAGCAATCTACAAAGCCAGAGGTTATTCTGACTCTTGGATTGAAAAACGTATGCGTGGAATAGCTATTCGCGAAGAG
Source organism: uncultured Candidatus Saccharibacteria bacterium (assembly GCA_964431345.1). Lineage (GTDB taxonomy): Bacteria > Patescibacteriota > CALEFQ01 > CALEFQ01 > CALEFQ01 > CAYSJE01. The sequence continues at coordinate 3,362 of CAYSJE010000054.1, read as the reverse complement.
CTAACTGATGAATGGCATAAGCGAGGAGCCAAAGGCCGAGAGTATGGAATCCTTACTTCAGAAATTGCTAAGGCAACATTTGATATTTCTCCCCAAGAGCATAAGAAGATCAAGAATCTAAAACGAGCAAATTTACGTGATCATATGACTGACTTAGAACTGATTCTAAATATACTTGGTGAAACAACTACAACTCAAATCACTAAGACTAGGAATTCTAAGAAATTCCCTAAACTGGAAAAAGATGCCCAAGATGGCGGTAGTATCGCAGGTGAAACAAGAAGAAATATCGAAAAACTAACGAAGAAAAAAACTGTTTCTTCGAAGAATTTTTTACCAAAAAGGAAAACTAAAAAGCTTAAGTAATTTTATGCAAGAAAAAGAAAAAATCTACGCTCATGCGTTTAATTCTGTACCAAAAATTGGTTCGAAAAAATTAAGAAGAATTCAGAAGTATTTTAAGAATTTTGAAAGTGCTTGGCATTGTGCCAATCAAACTGAATTTATAAAAGCTGGGATCGAAGAAAAAGTGGCTAGAGTAATTTCTGAAAAGCAGAGCGATACAAGACCTGATAGTTTATGGCAAGAATTAGCCGAGGAAAAAGTAGACTGTCTCGCTTATGATGAAAAAACTTATCCACAGGCTTTATTAGAAATACATTCTCCCCCATTACTCCTATATAGAAGAGGGAAACTAGAAAAAACAGATAGTTTAGCGGTCGCAATTGTGGGTACTCGCAAAATGTCTGATTACGGCCAGCAAATGGCCATACAGCTCGCTTCAGAGCTTGCTGCTAATAGCATTACTATTATAAGTGGCTTAGCTATTGGCATAGACTCTATCGCTCATCAGGCTGCGTTAGACGCAGGCGGCAGGACGATAGCTGTACTGGGCGGGAGTGTAGCTCAGGGCGAAGTTTTCCCAAAGCTAAATGCTAAACTAGGTGAGAAAATTACTGAACAAGGGGCTTTGCTTTCCGAATATGTCCCAGGAGTCCCGCCACTCAAACAAAATTTCCCTGTCAGAAATAGACTGATTAGCGGAATGAGTGTCGGAGTGATTGTAATAGAAGCAGCTAGGCGAAGCGGTGCTTTGATCACCGCCTGGCAGGCTCTAGAACAAAATCGTGAAGTAATGGCTGTACCTGGCAATGTGAACGCTACTATGTCTCAAGGTACAAATTTATTAATCAAAAAAGGAGCGGCGTTAATTCGAAATACTGAAGACGTCCTAGACGTACTAAGCTTAGAAGAGCCCAAACAAATCCAAGAAGCTCGAAAAATTCTACCAGAAACAGAGACTGAGAAAGAAATTCTAGCCGCCCTAGACAGCGAACCAAAAAGCTTGGATAAAATTATGTCTTTGACAAAATTTGACGTAAATGTTATATCCAGTACACTATCAGTTATGGAAGTAAAAGGATTTGTGAAACAATTTGGAAAAGGTTATATAAAATGTTAAATAAAATTTCTATATGAAATACTTAGTCATAGTAGAGTCACCTACTAAAGCCAAAACAATCAAAAAATTTCTGGGCCGAGATTACAAGGTCTTGTCTTCGTATGGACACATCAGAGATTTACCCAAAAAAGAAATGGGAATTGATGTAGAGAATAATTTCAATATCAAATACGAAATACCTGAAGATTCCAAGAAACAAGTAGCAGAATTAAAAAAAGCGGCCAAAGACGCTGAAATAATCTACTTTGCCTCTGATGAAGACCGTGAAGGAGAAGCCATTGCTTGGCATTTATATGAGATTCTAAAACCAAAGAAATCCCAGGCTAAGCGAATTGTGTTTCACGAAATTACTAAATCAGCTATTCAAAATGCCCTTAAAAATCCCCGAGAAATAGATGACAAACAAGTTGATGCTCAGCAAGCTAGGAGAGCTTTGGATAGATTAGTTGGCTATGAACTCTCCCCTCTTCTGTGGGAAAAAATTCGCCGAGGCTTATCTGCTGGCCGAGTCCAGTCAGTCGCTGTCAGAATGATCGTTGATCGTGAAGAGGAAATTCGGAAATTCAAACCTGAAGAGTATTGGTCTATTGAAGCTGATTTGAAAAAAACAAAAGACAAATTCCGAGCCAAGCTTCTAAAAAAAAACGTGGAGCTTATTGGTAAAATGGGAATCAAAAAAAAGAAAGATTCTGAAGATATTGTCAAAGATTTAGAGAAAGCAGATTATATAATCGAATCAGTTGCTAAGAGAGAAAAAACTAAAAGCGCCGCTCCTCCATTCAAAACTTCTACCCTACAACAATCAGCTGCTAATCAGCTTCGATTTTCTGCGAAACATACTCTGATGTTTGCTCAGCAGCTTTATGAAGGTGTTACTCTAGGTGAGAAAGGCTCGACCGGACTTATTACTTACATGCGTACTGATTCGCTCAATCTTTCTAAGGAAGCCCTAACCAGTGCCGGAAAATTCATTAAGAAAGAATACGGAGACAAATACTACTATGGCAAGCCGCATGTTTACAAAACTAAATCAAAAGGCGCCCAAGAAGCTCATGAAGCAATTAGACCAACTGATGTAACTATTACCCCTGAAAGTGCTAAGCAGTATTTAGATGACAGACAATTCAAACTTTATCAATTGATCTGGCAGCGATTTGTAGCGTCCCAAATGGCTGAGGCTATATTTGATGCGACGACTGTAGACATTGAGGCTGACAAATATACTTTCAGAGCCAATGGTTCTATCATCAAATTCGATGGTTATATGAAAGTCGCTCCAAGCAATGCCAAAGAAACTGTATTGCCTGATCTAAAAGAAAAGGATAAACTTGATCTAGATAAACTAATTCCTGAACAGCATTTTACTGAACCGCCTGCTAGATATAATGAAGCTTCTCTAGTTAAAGCTTTGGAAGCCGAAGATATTGGCCGTCCGTCAACTTACGCGCCAACTATTTCTACTATTCAAGTTAGAAAATATGTTGAGAAAAATGAGGACAGACGATTTGCTCCCACTGAAACAGGTGAATTAGTTAACAAAGTCATGGTTGAACATTTCCCAGATATTGTAGACTTGAAATTCACAGCTCAAATGGAAAGTAAACTAGATGAAATTGCTTCTGGAAAAAGAGAGTGGAAACCAGTGATCAAAGATTTTTACAAACCTTTCAAATCTAATTTAGATAAAAAATACAAACAATTGGACAAAAAAGAACTAACCGAAGAAAAAACCAAAGAAAAATGTGATAAGTGTGGATCAGCCATGGTCATTAAAATGGGCCGATTTGGTAAATTCATGGCTTGTACAAAATATCCTGAGTGTAAAAGCACAAAACCTCTGCCCGAAGAAGAAAAAAAACAAAAAGAATTAGAGGAAAAATTCTCTGAAGAAAAATGCCCG
>CAYSJE010000053.1:0-5743 GCA_964431345.1 uncultured Candidatus Saccharibacteria bacterium | reverse complement strand
AAATTCTCTGAGGAAAAGTGTCCAAAATGCGGAGCAAAAATGCAAGTTAAGCGTGGTAGATTTGGAGAGTTCCTTGGTTGTTCAAAATATCCTGAGTGCAAAGGTATCAAAGCAATCGAAAATAAGACCGGTGCAAAATGTCCACAATGTGAGAATGGCGATATTATAGAAAAGAAAAGTAAGAAAGGCCGAACTTTCTATGCTTGTAATAAATATCCTGACTGTAAATTCGCTCTCTGGCAAAAACCGACTGGTGAAAACTGCCCTGACTGTGAATCACTACTTACGTTTGCTGCTGCTAATAAAATCAAGTGCTCTAATAAAGAATGCAAATTTGAAAAAGATCAGAAAGGAGAAGAATAATGAAAACAAAACTAACAATTCTAACAATAATCAGCCTGTTATTTTTAGCAGGCTGTTCTTCTGATGAAATTATAACTCAATTAGAAAATTCTCTCGAATCAGTCTCCCCCACTCCAATATCAAGCGTAGATGAAGAACAAAGATTAATAGAACCAGTAGAAGAATTCAAAGACAGAATTACACTCAAACCTTTTGGGATTTATATCACTCCAGAAAACTCTCCTGTGCAGCCAGAAAATTTTTCAGGCTATCATACTGGCGCAGATGTAGAATTCACTGATAGAGATGACGAGATTTCTGTGCAAGCTATTGCTGACGGCAGCGTCATAGTTTCTCGAACAGCTAGTGGTTATGGCGGACTGACAATTATTAGACACGAAATAGACGGCCAGAAAATAGATGTTATCTACGCTCACTTAGATCCCGAAAGCCTGCCTCGCAAGGGAGATAAAGTTGAGGCTGGGCAAATTATTGGGCATCTAGGTGAAGGCAATACTACTGAAACAGATTTCGAACGAAAGCATTTACACTTGAGCTTCCACAAAAACAATAGCCTCGATATTCGAGGCTATGTGCAAAATGAAAGTGAGCTAGAGAATTGGTACGATCCACTAGAATTTTTCTAAATAATCTTATTCTCTTCTAGAAACCCTCTTATCATAGAAAACAATCTCGCATGACCTTCTTGTCATGTAAGAGCATAACTCCCACACCAGCGCGTGCGATTTTTTTACTTTGTTCGGATATTATATTTGCTCAATAATTTCTATAACTTTTTCATGCACTTCTGGAATAGACAAGCCTTCGACATTTATTAACTGACAACGCTCTGGATTTTTTTTAGCAATATCGTGATAGCCGGCTCGGACGCGCTCATGAAAATCCATTTTCATTCTCTCGTATCTATTTTTGACTGTTGTGCGACCGACGCCCGTTTCATGATCCATGTCGAAAATTAGTGTGAGGTGTGGTTCAAAATCGCTCAGACTAAGCTTTTTTATATCTTCAATAATTTTTGATTCTATCCCCTGTCCGAAAACTTGAAAAGCTGTAGTAGAATCAAAAAAACGATCACTTATCACCACTTTACCTTCATCTAAAGCTGGCTTGATCGTTTTATTCATGTGGTCTCTTCTGCCAGCGAAAAGTAACAAAGCCTCAGAAATACCATCCCACTTACCTAAATCGCCTTTTAGCAAAACTTTTCTAATCTCTTCTGCTCCTGGAGTACCGCCCGGTTCTCTCGTTAGAACAGTTTCTATACCTTTTTGTAATAAATACTTTTCTAGTAACTTAATCTGGGTTGTTTTACCACAACCATCAACTCCTTCTATTGAAATAAACTTTCCTTTTAGATTATTCATCTTGATTATTATAGCTGGTTTATCACATTCCCGCAAAATTGGCTTGCCATAGCCTTGACAAAACTGTTAACATGGTATATACCTGATGAACTTCTTTATGACAGAAACAAGTACAACAACTAACCCTTCTCCCAAATCCGACCTTGTGCGGAGAGCTTTTGAATTAGCCAAATCTGCTCATGGTAATCAGAAGAGAAAAACAGGCGAACCATATATCCACCATCCTCTAAAAGTCGCCAAAATTCTGAATGAAATGCATCTCGATAGCGAAACTGTGGCGGCTGGAATATTGCATGACAGTGTGGAAGACGGAAACATCACCCTTGAGCAAATTGAGAAAAAATTCGGAAAAGGTGTTGCAAAACTAGTAGATGGTGTAACCAAACTCGACAAAGTTACTTTCAAAGGGAACAGAGAAGAGTATTCGGTTGAGAATTTACGCCGAATGTTTTTGGCTATGTCTGAAGACATTCGAGTTATTCTAATCAAGCTAGCTGATCGCCTACATAACATGCGATCTCTCGCCTATCATACTCCTGAAAACCAACAGCGAATTGCTCGTGAGACTCTAGAAATCTATAGTCCAATTGCAGAGAGATTATGTATGGGAGAATTAAAAGGGACTTTGGAAGACTTGGCTTTTCCTTATGTTTACCCTGAAGAATACAAATGGATCAGAGATCATCTAACTAACGCCTATGCCGACCGACAAAGATCGACTGATAAAGTAAAAAAACTGATCCGCAAGGAATTACTAGCCAATAAAGTTGAGGTTCTAAATACTCACGGACGAGCAAAACACCTATATAGTCTTTACAAAAAACTAATGCGCTCTGATATGGATGTTACTCGGATTTACGATCTTGTTGCTCTTCGAGTTGTTGTGAAAGACGTTGAGGCATGTTATCGCACCATGGGTATAATTCACCAGAAATGGAAACCACTAATCGGCAGGATAAAAGATTACATTGCAACCCCAAAACCAAACGGCTACCAATCAATCCATACAACAATTATCAGCAATTCTGACGATGAAATTTTTGAACTACAGATTCGGACTGCAAAAATGCACGCTGAGGCTGAGTATGGTATCGCCGCTCATTGGTATTATGAAAATGAGGATAGCCAGTCCTTACCAATGAAATCTCGCACCTGGCAATGGTTTAGCCAACTCACCAAACCAAAGACGGGAAAAGGTTCTTTCACTAACCTTCCTTGGATTAAACAGATAGCCGAATTAGAAGAAAGTGTGAAGAAACCAAGGGAATTTCTCAAAAGCCTCTACACTGATGTCTTGAAAGATCATATCATTGTTCTTACTCCGAAGGGTCATATTCGAACTTTGCCACTCGGGGCAACACCAGTAGATTTTGCTTATTTTGTGCACACTGATGTCGGCAATAATTGTATTGCAGCCAAAATTAACAACAAGCTTGTCCCTCTGAATACCAAAATCCAAAATGGAGATATCGTAAAAATTGTCACTAGCCGAACAACCAAGGGTCCAAAAAGACAATGGCTAGACTTTGTTGCGACAACGCAGGCTCGAAACAAAATCCTAGATTGGTTTAAGAACGTCGATCAAAAAGAAAACAAAAAGTATGGTAAAAATTCCATCGAAGATATGCTGAGCAGCAAGCACACTTTAAATCTAAATTCACGAATAGTAAAAAAGAAACTTGATTATGCTACTAGTAAATTAGGTTTGAAAAGCATTGATGATCTCTATAGCTCAATTGGACGAGGAGAATTAACTGCCAAGAAAGTTTTGGAAATTATGCTTCCAGAGCGAAAGGATCAAATGACAGAGAAACTCATAATTTTTGAAAAGGGAGTTACTCATATATTTAGACGAGGTAAAAAAATTGCGGTAAGGCCCTCAAAATGTTGTGATCCAAAAAAAGGTGACCAAATTATAGGAGTAAAGAATGAAGATACTATCAATGTGCACCGTAAGAACTGCCCTGAATTAAACAAAATTCCGCCTCACAAAACCAGGGAAGTTAGTTGGGCCCAAGGGAAATTTGCAAACTTGCAAAAAAAAATAGAAATGAAGTTCTATTCCCGCCCAGGATTACTAAGAGATATAGCTGCGTCCATTGCAAAACTGGACATTAATGTCTTGGAATTCAAAATTGAGGATATGACTGATGACAAAGAAATAATCAATGCTTATATAATTCTCGAATATCAAAACAAAAAAGACCTGGCAACTACTTTGCGGTCTATTAGGAAAATTGATAACGTTGTTTCTGTAGAAATAAAAAAATAATCTATTTGGACATTCTGTCCACTAGATCCTCTACTTCATCTTGGGAATAACAGTCCATAATTAATCTCACTCCGGATTTAGTTCGGCGAACAGCGACCTTCGCTCCCAAGACTTCTCTGAGCTTTTCCTCTAAATCTTTGAGATATGGATCAACTCTTTTTGGAGTTTGGCCTGTTTTATTTTGCTGGACTCTTTTTTCTGTTTCTCGTACAGTCACTTTCTGAGACAAAATCTCTTTGAAAAGCTGGGTCTGCGTTGTTCGTGAACTTACTCCACGCAAAGCTTTGGCGTGCCCAACTGAAATTTTCCCTTTGGCTAGAGCTTCCTGAATTGATTCCGGTAAATCTAGAAATCTAAGAGTATTCGCAACAACTTCTCGAGATCTACCAACTTGCATACCAACTCCTTCTTGAGTTAGTTTAAATTCATCAATGAGTTTTCGATATGCCCTTGCTTCTTCGATCGGATCTAGATTATGCCGCTGGACATTTTCAATAATGGCTAATTCTAATTTGTCCTGCTCAGTTGCTTCTTTAACTACTGCAGGAACTTTTTCTAATTCTGCCAATTTTGAAGCCCTTAGTCGTCTCTCCCCCGCGATGAGTTCATATTTATCTCCAATCTGAGTTACAATTACCGGTTGCAAAACCCCATGTTTTCTGATTGAATTAGCTAAATCTTTCAATTCTTCTTTGGCAAAATTTCGCCTAGGCTGATGTGGATTAGGGATTATTTTATCTATTGGAATTTCTACAAGCAAAGAATCACCTGAATTATCAGATTTGTGAATTGATGTACTTGTTTTAGTTGGAATTAGAGATTCTAGACCTCTACCTAAAACCTGTTTGGGCATAGTAATTATTCTTGTTGTAAAACTTCCGCCGCTAGTCGACGATACGCCCTGGCTCCTTTTGACCAAGGTTCGTACTGTTTAATAGTCTGCCCGTGGCTTGGTGCTTCAGACAGTTTAACATTGCGCGGAATAACTGATTCAAAAATATTGTTTGGGAAGTGGCGATTCATTTCTTTCAAAACCTGCGCGGAAAGCTTAGTCCGTTTATCATGCATAGTAACAACCGCTCCCATGATCCTAAGTTCTTTGTTCAAATTCTGTTGGACTAAATGAATTGTCTCTAATAATTGGCTCAGCCCCTCAAGCGCATAGTATTCACTTTGTACTGGAATAATTACACTGTCAGCAGCAACCAATCCATTCACTGTAAGAATTCCCAGAGAAGGCGGGCAATCTACTAATACATAATCATAATCATTGCGAATTTCAAGTAAGGCCTCACGCATTAAATTATTGCGATTCTCGGCATTAACTAACTCAATATTAGCAGCAGCCAAAGTTGAAGAAGATGGACAAACATGCAGATTTTCAACATCGGAACGCTGCAAAACATCTTTGACAGACTTCTGGCCAGCTAATACTTCGTACAGCCCGGCTTCTACACTAGATGGGGTTATACCTAGCCCACTGGTCGCATTTCCCTGCGGATCAGAATCGACTAGCAACACATATTTACCAGCTTCGGCTAAATATGCACCTAAATTAAGGGTAGTAGTCGTTTTGCCTACTCCGCCCTTTTGATTAACTAGAGAAATTATCTTTGCCATATAAAGCTATTTTATCCTAGAAAACACAGATTGACAAGTCTCCTTTTTACCGCCATAATGAGCGAAGAAAAGCCGACGTGGCGGAACTGGTATACGCGTGCGATTCAAAATCGCATGGTCTCAC
>CAYSJE010000052.1:0-5754 GCA_964431345.1 uncultured Candidatus Saccharibacteria bacterium | reverse complement strand
CCATTCAATAAATTTCTCGGCAGAGATTTTATTTTTCATAATTTTCTCTCTATCCCAACCGGCTTGGTCCAGAAAATGTTCGCTTTCAATTAGTTTTTGAGGGAGCGTTTCGGCAAAATATTCTTGAACGGCTTCGGCTTTAGCTAAGACTTTGCTATCTACTTGCTGGCGACTGCGATGATGTGGTGAGTCTGGGTCATCAACTTTTTCAGCTGAAGCTCCGAAGCGCAATTTATCTAGCATATGCATTTTGCGAGGAGATCGTTCTCCAAATTCTGCTAAATATTCATCCTGGTTTCCTGCTTTTTTTGCTTCATTCCATTTTTCACCACTGGAGCTAGCCGGCACAATAGTTTCAATTACTTTTTTCTCAGCCTCTGATAGATTTTCATAGCCAATTAGTTCACTTTTTCTGACAACATTGAAAGCTTTGGGATAGAGTACCCAGGAGAGTTCATTATTAACGTGCTTGCTATACATGTTAAGAAGGATTCGTTTGGACTTATCAGTTTTTTGATCAGAGTCTTTTATTGCGTCATATTCTTTTTTTAGTTTCTGCTTAAACTCTCGTAAATTTTCTATTCTGGTATTCAGAGCTTCTGGTTCTAGTTGCACTCGTTGCCTAACGGGATTAGCAAAGTCTATCTCATCTAGTTTTTCTAGGGCAAGAGCTGGATCTTCGTCGCAGGCTTCGACTAGCGGCTTACTGAATCTATCTACAACATGATTATATGAATCACCGGCTAGTTTGGAGAGAATTTCTCGATCATCGCCAGATAGTTCCACGAGTTTTCCTGTATTGGCAGCCATGAATTTCTCAGCATCCTCTATAGTAGAAATAGCTTGAAGCTCAGGAGAGATCTCAGGTTTTTCAGCTGAGGGATTAAGCGTTTTGGCTAAAGATTTTTTCCCGGCATCGGTCGTGAAGTATTCTGGGTACATAGTTAAGTCTCGAGCAGGAGTCTGATCTTTGTAGATTTCTTTTAGCTCTTTCCCTAAGCCATTCTCAAATCCAACAACTTGTTTTGTCTCTTCTGGATCTAGTTCAACTCTCTCTAGAGTCCCGTTTTCCATTTGTTCGAGATACTTTGCATCGCGCTCGGCTGTTTCATAAGCGCGTTCGCGATAAAGTTTTGTTTCAGATGATGAAACTGTTTCTCTATTCATAGTTTTAGAAGGCAATTAAATAGACTAAGACTATATAGATAAAGACTAACCCAAAAATCCATTTTTCCCTAATTTCTTTGTCTAGAATCAAAATCATTTCGGCAATGGCAATGGCAAACGAAGCCCATAGCAAATCGGAGCTTTTCAAAATAAGTGGGAACAGCATGATGCCGATAAAAAAGAAAACGGAAATAATTATCTTGCTACGCCTAAGCCCAAAGAGAGTTGGGATTGTATAAATTTTGTCTACTTTATCACCAGAATAATCTTTCAGGTCTTTGACGCTAGATAGAAGCGTGATGCCCAGGAAAACTAATAAAATAATTTCTCGAGGCAAATTTATAATTGTGTAGTTAGCATTGAATAATAAATAACCAATCACAAATAGAAGTGTGCCTGATCCAGCTAGAGTTAATTGTGAAATAAACGGCCATTTTTTGAGACGCAATGGCGGGACAGAATAGACATAGGCAATCGCCAGTATGACTAAGTAAAGAAAGAAAAATTTGTAACCCAGAGCCAATCCTGCACCGAGAGTAATCAGGCAAGTAATTATAGCTAGGTTTTTTGAATCAGTAATACTCAAAATTCCTTGGGGGATTGGTCTGTCTTGGTTAGAAATTTTATCTATGTTTTTATCAACGATGTCGTTAGTGAGCACTCCAAAGATCCATGCTCCAATTAGTCCGATAATTGCCGCGACAAGCATTACATAAAAATCAAACGAAAAAATGTCTTTGTCATACAATCTTATATAGCCAAAGAAACAGCCAGTCCCGAAAATAAAAAATTGAATAATTAATCTGGATGGTCTAAGTGAGGTAAGAAAAGCTTTTAGTTTTTTTAGGCTAGTTGATCCAAAAGCTATGAATAATAAAGCGATCAGAATTACTAAATAAACAATCCCAATCATCGAAGAGAAAAAAGCTTCCGTGTTAGCGTAGCGAATGACAAGAAATCCGGGGGAGTCATTGAAGAAATGGAAAATATCATCGAGAGAAACTGACCACTCATGTTTCTGAATAGCAATTACTACAATTGCGAATATCGAACCAAAGGCCAAGAAAATAAAACTAACTATATAAGACAAAATAAATCCTAGTAGAGATTTCCAAAAACTCTTTGTTTTGTAAAAAATGTAAGCAGTAATAAAAACTATTCCTAAGATAGTCTGGATTTTGGCAGCTAGGGTTAAATCAAATTCTGATGAGGCAAAGAGGTAGGTAAAGAGTTTGTTTAATAAATTGTCGGATGTTACGATGATCGTAGGGTAAATTTGTTTCTGAGCAGAAAAGAGATGGATGAAAGGAGTTATAAACATAAAGGTGAAGGCAAACAAAAAAATTCCGGTAAGGCTAGAAATTTTCTGCTTTGTAATCCAGCTGGTTACTAAAATAATTGCCAGAATTAAATTCAGATAAAAAAGCGGCAAGACCAAAAATAGTCCTACATAAGTAGTGAATAAGAAATTTTCGTATCCCAAGCCTTCGAGCAGAGCTCGAATAATTAACAAAGCCCCAATCCCGACTAATAATTGCGGGAAAGTTATTTTGAGAGAATCCAGTTTGTGGAAAATTTTGGAAATTATCATCTAAGTACATCTTATGCCACCTAAGTCTCGAGAACAAGTAAAAAGATTTCTAACAGAGAAAAACTTCAAAGCTCTGCGTTCGCTGGGGCAGAATTTTTTGGTAGATGAAGGTGCTTTGGAGAGGATTGTCAGAAGTTCGGGGATAGAATCAGCTGATACTGTGCTAGAAATTGGTCCAGGGCTCGGTAGCCTTACCGAAAAGCTGTCTGAGAGCGCAAAACAGGTATTGGCTGTTGAGATAGACAAAGGTTTGGTAGCAGAATTAAGATCTTCTGTGCCAGATAATGTCAAAATAATTCACTCAGACATATTGAAGCAAGATTTGGATGATTTGGGCTTAAATAAACAGAAATTTACGGTTGTAGCCAATTTACCATTCAATATTGGCACAGCCGTAATCAGGAGATTTCTAGAAAGTGATCTTGAGCCAGCCAAGATGGTTTTTATTCTTCAGAAAGAAGTGGCTGAGCGAATTTTAGCTAATAATAGCAAAGAATCGGTAATTTCGCTATCTGTAAAACTGTTCGGTGAGCCTACAATACTATTTGGAATACCTCGCCAGGCCTATTTCCCTGAGCCCAGAGTTGATACAGCTGTTCTAGAGATAAAGCTGCATAAGGAAAAATTGCTAAAAAAAAGCTTAAATAAGCGTTTTTTTGAGATAGTGAAAGCTGGATTTAGCGCCAAGCGTAAGTATCTAGTCAGCAATCTAGCGAAAAGTTTAGATATTTCTTCTGACGATGTGAAAAACACCCTCAGGGGGTGTGGCAAAGGGTTGCAAGTTCGGGCGGAGGAACTCAGCCTAGATGATTGGATTTGGCTCACTGAAAACTTGAATTTGTAACATTTTGGTGTGGAAAAGAGAGGCTTTATGTGTTGCGGAAAATCCCCCGATATTCTATAATAAATTTAACGAAATCTTATTTTTGCTGTAATTCTTGAGCTCGTGCGAATAGATGCTCTTATGCTTTGATTTGCTAGATAAAACAAACATGCCTAAACGGGTGAGGCAACTGAATAGTACAAAGGGTGAGTCCAACCAAACATCCTCTAGTTTTTTGGACAGGTTTTCTAATTGGCGAGAGAGAAATCAATCAAAATTTCTTTTGATAGCTTTGGTATTGGCAGTTGTAGGTATCGCCGGGGCATTACTTATTAACAAAACGTCTATTGCTCAGAAATTTTCTCCTGATGAGTATTTTCGTGAAGAAATGTTTACTGATGAGGGTGATAGTGACGGCGATGGTTTGTCTGATGAAGAGGAAGAGAGTTTGGGAACTGATCCAGCTAACAAAGATACAGATGGCGATGGACTGTCCGATGGTGATGAGGTAAATTCGTATCGAACTGATCCAAAGAAGATAGACACTGATGGTGATGGCTATTCTGACCAGATAGAAGTTGTGGCGGGGTACGATCCGCTGGAAGCGCCATCAGATGTTAGTGGTGAAAATGATGCAGATGATCGACAGGGTCGTTATGATCAGGCGGGAATTGGTTCTATCGATGCCTTGTTGAATGAAGATGGTGGATCTACCGAAGCATCTCTGGGTGAACTAGGAGTGGGTAGTTTGGAAGATTTTTCCAGTTTACTTGGTGGAACAGCAGCCAGTGCACCAGAAATTTTTGTAGTTGATTCCGATTTAAAAATACTTGATGTTCCTGAGGATGAAGCAAAGCCGGCTATAGATAAATATTTGGATGCTTTGGGTGGTTGTATGTCTCTGGCATATGATGGAGAAGTCGACAAAATAAATGATTCAATGCAAAACTTTGAAATGGGTATTCAAGGTAATTTTGGTTTATTACAAGAGCCTTCTGATCGTTTAGCTCGATTTTCTGATGCCTTGTTGGAAGTAGAAGTTCCGCGTCCAGCAGTCGCTGCACACAAAAAATTCTTAGAAACAGTTATGCTTACGGAAGCCTTGACTCATGGTTTGACTCGTTTGCAGGATGAGTCAACTGAGCCGGTAACTTTGATTACTTTAGTAGAGGATTTACAAGTGGCCGGATTAGAAATGGAAGTGGAATTTCAAACTTTGTCTAGTAAATACGAACTTGGGTTTGTGGGTGGATTCTTTGAAAAATTAAACGAGCAAGAATCTAGTGAAGAATAAAACCAGAAAGAAAACTGTTTTAGTCATTTTGTGTGTTGTTATTTTGTTTGGCTCGCTTGGGATGCCAAGCAAAAGCAACGCTATGTGGACAGCTGCAGCCAAAATGATTAATGAGTGGGCAGTAACAATTGCTGATAACTGGGTTTTCAAGGAAATCTCTGCGATTGTGATTGATGCTGCTAAAAAAGTTGCCATGGATAGGTTTAGAAAGAGGGTGATGAAGTTGATTGCTGAAAAAGGTGGGCTTGTTTTGAATTACGGTAAATATATTTATGGTTCAGGGGACAGCGCTGCTTCACAATATTGGCAGGCGTTCCTTTCTAATTGTACAAATATTAATCCAAACGTAAGTTTGGCGATCAAGGCAAATGGAGTTGATCGTTTGGGAACTTATGATTGGTGCCCACTCAAGGTTAATTCACGAGGGGTAAATTTGGGCACGGTAGATATTTCAGCTGAGAATGGATGGGAAGATTTCAGTGATTTTATGAGTTGGCGTAACAATCCTTATAGTCAATATTTTCAAGCAAAAGAAGATGTTGCAGAAGTTAGGAAGGAAGGGGAGGTAACAGCGCTGGCGAGTGCTGGTCCGGGTGGAATGAAATCAACGACAAAAGATGATGAGGCTGGCACCACTACTGGTTCTACTGGTGGTCCGGCTAAGCCGCCTTCAGAATCTGAGGGGCAAAATATTGATACCTGGTCTCAGCAATATGAGGGTATGTTGGGTGCTGCTACTCTGGGAACATTTAACGCAACGGCTAATGTTCGTGGGATGATTTCTGCAGTAACAACCTTGGCACTTAATTATTTTGCTGATGAATACTTTGCGGATGATGCCTGGGGAATAATGTGATAAGTTTGAATAATTCTCAAAAA
>CAYSJE010000051.1:0-5796 GCA_964431345.1 uncultured Candidatus Saccharibacteria bacterium | reverse complement strand
GAGAATTTGAATTAGTTGCGCTGAATATGGTGGGTAGATGTTTTGAGGAATATTATCTAGGAATGTGTTTCCTCGTTGCCTTAGATGAGAATCTGTTTCCCTTTGGCAATAGATGCCGCCGCCAATGCTTTCTGCGAAGCAATGAGACAAGGTTGAGCCAGTAATTTCTAAGAAGCTATGATAGCGCAAAGCTATTGCACCACCTTTTTCTGCTCTACATTGATAGAAAAAACTATTAGTGCAGGTGATGTCAGATTCATTAAGGCTTAGTCCGCCACCTGAACCGTCATTGTCTTCTCGAAAAGAAGAGCAGTCTATAAATGTGCAGGCGTCTATTAATCCATACCATCTGATACCAGCGATTCCGCCGCCAGTTTCAGCACTACAGCTTAGAAAAAGGCAGTCATAGATTTCGGCATTTGATTCATAAAGATAAATGGCACCGCCGTCGGAGATAGAAAGTGATTCTAAAAAAACGCAATTGATAATTGTTGGATTTGCCTGGTTGCAATAGATAGCTGCCCCATCTGTGCTCCTGGCATTTATGAGTGTGAATCCTCGAATCATGGTTTCTGGTGACAATATTTGCTCTAGGATTATGCCAAAACTTTGAGCGCAATCGATAATATGCAAGTGAGGGTATGGGGTTGAGGCTCTTAGTGTAATAGCTCGGCCATAAAAGTTTATCCCCCCGGCATAAATTCCTGGGGCAACTAAAACTGTGTCACCATCGTTACTGGCTTCAATTGCTTCCTGGATCGTGTCTTCGTCGGCTGGGACACAAATAGTCGCGGCTAATAGTTGCCCGGGGACTAAAAGTCCTATGAGAATTAGCATGCAGGTAAACTTACTTTTCATGAGATACTCCTTTCAATAAAAGTTGTCAAAAAACAAAAATCCCTCCAGAGATTGGAGGGGTACTAATTTAATAATAGCAGAAAGAGAGGAGAGTTCAAGATAAGTTTTGCACAGAACAGAAGCTTCTCGCGGCAGGATTACACGCTATTACCCAGAGGAATCAATCCTTTCTTTTTCTGCATAATTTGGCTATAATAATGATAATGCAACTAAAAGCTTACATTCTTGGCCTTACTTTCGCTACCATAGTCGCTTGGGGCGCTTTTGGCTTCGTGCTGTTTTTTATCGATCCGGATAACGGAATTTTGGCAGTGTTATCGCTATACATAACTTTGGCTCTAGCTTTGACTGGGACTTTTACAGTAATAGGCTACAAAGTGCGGGTTTTAGTTAGCCATGGCGAGCAATTGTATGTTAATCTAGGAGTATCACTCCGACAGGGAGTGTTTCTGGCGATTGCCGCATCTGGTTTACTTTTTTTGCAATCATTCAGAATGCTGAATTGGTGGGATGGAGCGTTACTAATTGGATTTTTGATTTTGTTAGAATTTTTCTTCTTATCTAGAAAATAAATGCGAGAAGACTTAGAAAAACATAAAAGCGATGCTTTAGCAGCGATTGCTTTAGCTGATAGAGACAAGCTTGAAGAAATTCGAGTGGAGTTTTTGGGCAGAAAAGGGAAAGTTAGTTTATTGCTCAGAGGATTGAAAGATTTATCTGATGAAGAAAAGCGGAAACTGGGGCCGTTAGGAAATCAAGTGCGGGAAGAAATTGAGAATGCGATTGCTGGCAGGTTCAAAAAATTGGATTTCAAGAAATATGAGAGTTTGGACAAAGAAGAATGGGTTGATGTGACTGAACCGGGGATTAAGCCTGAGGTAGGGACACTGCACCCAATTTCTCAAGCGACCTATGAATTAACAGATGTTTTTTCTTCGATGGGATATGAGATTGTAACTGGCCCTGAGGTCGAGACAGACTATTATTGTTTCGAAGCGCTAAATATGCCAGAGGGGCATCCCGCCCGCGACATGCAAGATACTTTTTGGCTAGAAAATGGCATGGTACCACGCACCCATACTTCAGCCATGCAAGTTAGATACATGGAAAAACATAAACCACCGATCAGAATTGTAGTTCCAGGTAGGACTTATAGAAATGAGAAAGAAGATGCGACACATACATCAATTTTTTATCAGCTAGAAGGATTATTTGTAGATGAAAAAGTAAATTTTGCAAATTTGAAAGCTACTTTATTAGAAGCTGTGAAGAAAGTTGCAGGGGAAGACAAAGACGTTAGATTTAGACCTAGCTATTTTCCTTATGTAGAACCTGGTGCAGAAATCGATATGACTTGTATCAAATGCTCGGGCAAAGGTTGCTCATATTGTGACAACAGTGGGTGGGTAGAATTAGGGGGAGCTGGAATGGTTCATCCACAAGTATTTAAGAATGTAGGCTATGATCCAAACAAAGTTCAGGGCTTTGCTTTTGGATTTGGGATTGATCGTATTATGTCGATGAAACGAAATATTAATAACGCCCGAGATTATTATCAGAATGATCTGCGATTTCTAGAACAATTCTAATGAAAATAGATTACAACTGGCTTAAAGATTATATAGATGTAAAAAAGACTCCAGCAGAACTGGCCGAGCTTTTGATTTTTCATGTAGCAGAAGTCGAGGGAGTAGAACAGGCGGGTCAACTTGATGGGATTGTTGTAGGAAAGGTTTTGGAAGTCACAAAGCATCCTGATGCAGACAAGTTGAGCTTAGCCAAGGTTAATGTCGGGGGAGAGAGTGAATTAGAAATAGTCTGCGGCGCTCCAAATCTAGAAAAAGATCAATTAGTCCCAGTTGCTTTAGTTGGTGCTGTCTTACCTGGTGATTTCAAAATAGAAGAACGCGAGGTGCGAGGAAAATTATCGCAAGGTATGATTTGCGCGGAGGATGAATTAGGCTTGGATGAAAATCATGATGGTATTATTGTCTTAGATGAGACTTATAATATTGGCGATAAATTTGTGCCAAAAAATTCTGGTGATTCTGAGAGTGCGATCATAGACGTATCCGTGCCAGCGAATCGACCTGATCTAATGTCTCATGAAGGCGTGGCTCGCGAGATTGCTGCTGTTCTAGGTGAAAATTGGCTCGACAAAGATGAGCCAATCCCTAAAGCTGATAGTGAAGTGCTTAGTGTAGAAGTTGAGGATAATAATCTATGCCCGAGATATTCGGCTCTAGTAATTTCTGGAATTGAAATAGGTTCTTCACCTGATTGGATGCGGAAGCGATTAGAAGCTTTGGGTTTGCGGCCAATTAATAACATTGTAGATCTCACAAATTATATTATGCTAGATCTTGGTCAGCCGATGCATGCGTTTGATCTTGATAAAATTTCTGGTCAGAAAATGATTGTGAGAGAGGCGAAACAAGATGAAGAAGTCCAAACACTTGATGATCAAACTTGGAAATTAGAAGCCGGTATGCCAGTGATCCAAGATGCAGAAAAAATAATAGATTTGGCCGGGATTATGGGTGGCAAGAATTCTGAGGTAGACGAGAGTACCAAAACTATAATTCTGCAAGCCGCAAAATTTGATGGAATTACTATTAGAAAGGCGTCTCGTGCTTTGGGTCATAGGACTGATGCCGTAGGAGTATATGAAAAGGGAATTGATCAGAATTTATCTCAGCATGCTTTAGGCAAAGCTTGGAAGATTCTGTCAGAAATGAATTCTGGAGTAAAAGTAGAGCAAGTTGTAGATATAGAAGAGAAACAAAATTTACCTGTTACTATAAAGCTAGATCCTAAAAAAGTTTCTAAATTATTAGGCCTAGAAGTTTCTAAAGAGGAAATAGTAAAACTCCTTAAGTTTCTGAAAATGGAAGTGTCTGGAGAAGAAGTTTTAGAAGTACGAGTGCCGACTTACAGATCTGATGTGAAGATTGCTGAAGATTTGATTGAAGATGTGGCTCGTATGATTGGCTTTGATAAAATACCTGTCACTATGCCGGAAGGTGATCTAATTACGCCAGAGACAAACCAAAGTGATAAATGGGGTCGAATTGCCAAGCGAGCCTTGCTGGCTGGTGGATTCAATGAAGTTTACAATTATTCTTTTACTAGTAAAGAAGCTATTGAAAATTTAGGAATGAATTTAGAAGGGCATCTAAAAGTTGCGAATCCAATTAGTCCAGAAAATTCTTATCTAAGAGCTAGCTTGATTCCGAATTTACTTTTGAATGTAAAAGATAATCTAAAAAACTATTCTGAATTTAGTCTGTTTGAATTAGGTCATGTATATTTTGGACATGATGCAACAGACTCTGTGAAATATGAAGAGGCTATTACAGAAAAGGAAAGACTGAGTGGGGTAATGGTCAATACTGATCCTAGAAAGTCAAATGGCAAAGTTCGGAGTGAATCTTTCTTGAAAACAAAAGGTATTGTTGAGGAATTACTAAGTCACTTGGGCTTTGAAGAAGCGCAGCTAGAATTTAAACAGCTTGATATTCCGAATGCAACTTTTCACCCTGGTCGAACAGCTGTGATAAAAGTTAAGCTTAGTAGTGAAGCAAAGCTAGACAATCCCGAAGAAGAAATCGGGTTCGTTGGCGAAGTTCATCCAGCCATGCTTGATGCTTACGGTATTGAAGCTGTTGTCGGAGTATTTGACTTAGATTTTGAAAAACTAGTTCAGTTTTCTTCTCATAAAAAAGAAATAGATGTAGTTGGCAAATTCCCTGGTGTAACTCGTGATGTAGCATTTGCAGTTGACAAAAATGTTCAAGTTGGTGAATTAAAAGCAGTGATGGGCTATGCGGGGGGAGAGTTAATAGAAAAAGTAGATTTGTTTGATACATATGAAGGTGATCAGATCGATGAAGACAAAAAAAGCTTAGATTTTCATGTGCTATACCAAATGCCGGATAGAACACTTATAGACAAAGAAGTGGATATTCAGCATAGACAAGTTGTCAATGCGGTGAAAGAGCGGTACGGGGCGGATCTTCGAGCCTGATTTCTGAGCCGTTGCAATGCAACGGCTCTACATATAGCATTGAGTAACTATTAAGTAATTAAGTACGGGAGAGTATAGATTACAATTAAATATTGGGGGGGGATGGGCGAGTATTATGAAAATATATATCGTACAGATTCAACCCGGTTAGCGTGGCACAATTATGCCAGCCCGGGTGTTTATTATGTCACGATTTGTACGGAATATAGATATGAATGCTTTGGTGAAATTAGAAATCGTAAAATGAGATTGAATCGGTTCGGTGAAGTAGCTGCTAAATTCTGGAAAGAACTACCTAAACATCATAAAAATGTGGACCTTGGTGAATATGTTATTATGCCTAATCATTTGCACGGGGTTATTTTTTTGAACATACCTGAGGGTGTTCCCGTAGATAAAAATATGAATGATACTCAGGGTAAGTGTAGAGACGTTGCATTGCAACGGCTCTGTGGGTTGCCAGAACAACAAGCGGAGTCCCAGTGGATGTCAAATATTTCACCAAAGTCAGGGTCATTGTCCGTAATTGTTCGCTCATTCAAAAGTGCTGTCACAAACCGAATTCGTCAAAATGGCGACCCAGAATTTGCTTGGCAAGGGCGCTTCTGGGAGCGGGTAATTCGTACTAATCGAGAGTTTGATTCTATTTCTCAATATATTACTGGTAACCCTCAAAATTGGGAAAAAGATGAATATCATCCAAATGACAGGAAATAAGACTTGCTACACACCAAAATTTTTGCTAAATTGGTAGTAGTGAAAAGACAGAAATTTAAGCTAATATAAGCTAAAAAAAAGGGATAATCGTCCCTTTCTGATTTTATTTTATGCCTAAGGATCCAAAATCCAAAAAACCTGCCAAAAAGAAGCCAGCAGCCAAGAAAGACACCAGTAAAAATGGTGATTATTCG
>CAYSJE010000050.1:0-5817 GCA_964431345.1 uncultured Candidatus Saccharibacteria bacterium | reverse complement strand
AAATGTCCCGTATATATTTGATCTACTTGATACTTTTTGACTATTTCTAGAAATCTGTCGTTTTGTTTTTCTCCTTCAGCGGTTAATTTGTCAGAATAAGATTCTAAAATTCCTCCGACCGGTATATGCATTATGACAAAAAGAAAATCTTTATCTGCTTGTGATAGATCCTTTTCTAGCCATTCTAAATCCTGGTCGGTAAAGCTATTTTTTTCATCTGAGCTGTCAAACATAACGAAGTGTGAGTTTTGAACATCAAATGATCTTTTTGTTTCCCCGAAAACATTGCGCCAAGTAGAATCTGTACGTTTACCAGAAGAATCTATTGGATAATCATTGTCACCGATAGTGATATTATAGGGAATATCTAGGTTTTCATCTAAGTATTGTTTAAATTCAGGCAATTCTCTTGTATTTTTCCCGTCGCTGTTGTCTCCAGTACTGATCAAAAACTGTGCGTCACTTTTGTCTATTTCACTTATGATAGATTTAAGGGTGGGGTTGAGATCGCCGTTGTCTCCAAAAACTGCAAAACTAAAAAGTTTTTCGCCTACTGGGACTTCTTTGGGGGTAGTAGTAGGTGACTGGCTATTTGAAGTTATTTCTTCGGCCCCAGTACAGGCAGTAAATAGCAAGAGAAAGCTAAGAATAAAGGCTAGAATAAGCTTTTTTTTCATGAAAAAATATGATAGAGTTAATAGTGGATTGTTAAGAGAGTATACCAATTTTATGGACAAAAAGAAAGTCAGGGCAAGAATAGATAAACTGAAAAGCGAGATTAATCATCATCGCTATCTTTATCATGTGAAAGATAGCCAAGAAATCTCTGATGCGGCGCTTGATTCGCTTAAAGCCGAGCTCAAAAAATTAGAAGAGCAGTATCTAGAATTTCAAACTTCAGATTCTCCAACTCTTCGGGTTTCTGGTAAGGCTTTGGATAAATTTGAGAAAGCCAAGCATACTAATCCTGTATTGTCATTGGAGGATGCTTTTTCACGAGAGGACTTGGGGGATTGGGAAAAAAGAATAAAGAAATTAGTAGATAATCACAAATTTAATTATTTTGTAGAAATTAAACTGGATGGTTTGACAGCTGTGCTTAGGTATGAAAATGGAGTTTTTGTGAGAGGCCTGACTAGGGGTGATGGGAAGGTGGGGGAGGATGTAACGCAAAATTTACGAGCTATTCAAAGTGTGCCTCTTAGAATTCCCGAGAAAAAGACTTTGGAAGTGCGAGGTGAAGTGCTGATGGCGAAAAAGCAATTCGCTAAACTAAATAAAGCCCAAGAAAAGAAAGGCGAGAAAATTTTTGCAAATCCAAGAAATGTAGCGGCGGGAAGTATTAGGCAGCTCGATTCTGAGATAGTTGCTTCTCGCAAACTAATTTTTGTAGCTTATGAAATAATGAATGATATTGGGCAGAAAACACACACAGAAGTTCATGAAATTCTAAATAATCTAGGCTTTAAAGTCAACGATTGGTCTAAGCAATGCAAAAATTTAAGTGAGGTCTATAGATATATTTCTAGCTGGGAAGAGAAGCGTAAACAGCTGCCCGTAGAAACAGATGGTATGGTGATAGTAGTTAACCCTGTTTCTGTAGAAAAAGAATTGGGTTCAGTGGGGAAGGCGCAGCGGTGGATGATTGCTTACAAATTTAAAGCTGAAGAAGCTCAAACTATAGTAGAAGACATTGTTGTTCAGGTTGGGCGAACCGGGACACTAACCCCTGTTGCAAAATTGAATCCTGTTAAAGTTGCAGGTTCAACAGTTTCAAGAGCAACGTTGCATAACGAAGATCAGATAAAAAAACTAGACTTGCGAATTGGTGATACGGTAATTATAAATAAGGCCGGGGATGTAATCCCAAAAGTTGTCAAAGTCTTGCCAAACTTGCGTCCCAAAAGTTCTCAGAAATTTGTAATGCCTACAAAATGTCCGATCTGTGGTAGTAGGGTTGAAAGAGTTGAGGGCGAGGCCGCTCATCGTTGTACTAGTAAGACTTGTTTTGCAACTCAGCGAGAAAGGCTGATTCATTTTGTTTCCAAAAAAGGCTTTGATATAGAAGGCCTTGGCCCAAAAGTAATTGATCAGCTAATAGCAAGTGAGCTACTTCATAGTGCTGCTGACCTATTTGATTTAACAGCCGGAGATTTGCAGCCTTTGGAACGCTTCGCGGAAAAGTCGGCAGATAAATTGGTCGCGGCAATTAAGGCTAGTAAGAAAATTAGTTTCCCCAAATTCATTACATCTCTAGGTATTAGATTCACAGGAGAAGAAACTTCCGAACTATTTGCGAAATTTCTGACAACCAAACAGCAAGTAATTTCAGTTTCGCAATTTGGGAAAATAGCTAAAGAAGTTTCTATTGAAGAATTGGGTGAAATAGACGGTGTTGGAGAAAAGGTTGGCCAAAGTATTTACGATTTTTTTCATACGGCGACAGAGCAACACTGGCTTGGTGATTTATCGCAGAAAGATATCAAAATTATTCCATACAAAACGTCTGGTAGTGAAAAATTAGCTGGGCAGACTTTTGTTTTGACAGGTGAATTAAAGTCTATGGCTCGGAGTGAGGCCAAAGAGCAAATAAAAAAATTGGGTGGAAGTGTATCAAGTGCGGTTAGTAGTAAAACGAGCTATGTGGTGACTGGCAAAAATCCTGGAAGTAAGTATGAAAAAGCTAAAATATTAGGAACTAAGATACTAAGCGAGGATAAATTCTTAGGTTTAGTTAGTAATTAATATAAACAAATGGTTAAGAAATCTTTTGGAGGCGAAAAAGGTCCAGCAATATTTAAACTAAATCTTAAAGATGGCGTTCCTAGCCCAGATACGGAATACAAAAACCCTGTTTCTAAAGAGAAGCCAGGGGAGGTGAAGTATCGACAGGAGAAACAGGAAGCTGAATATGAGAAATATGTTGAAGAGGCTAAACCTGTTTGTGATAAAGTGTGGGGTTTGATCAGATCTATGGCAGATGATGGATATGTAGAGATTCAATCAGGTGGTTTGGATATTGAAATTATGCATACTCCAGCGAGTTCAAGACGTAATACTCGAGGTCGAGAACAAACCCATTTTACTATACAAAGGGATGAAGAGACTGTGTTACAAGGAGTTGTTTATGGTACAGCAGGGAAAACTTTTGATTATTCCAAGGAAGGTAAGGCTAGACTCATGGGGAAACCAGGCTTCTATATTATTGACAGTGAACTGGATAAGGAATACAAGCTTTTCCTACGGGATAACGGGGGGCAGAAACAATGGAGCCAGATGATGGGATCAAAAAGCTTGAAGAAATATCTGAGCTTCTAGAAGTTGCAGAAAAAGTCTATGGTGAGGAGAGGGCATAGACTAATCTAAGATCTTTTGTTATTATAGCTTTATGTCAGACAAAAAATTAACAACAGAAGAAGTAAAGCATGTTGCTAAGCTATCTAGAATTGAGCTTAGTGATGCTGAAGTGGAAAAATTTCGGGGACAGCTCTCGAAGATTTTGCAATACATAGACAAAATAAATGAAATAGATACTGAGGATGTTGAGCCTACTTGGCAGGTGACAGGGCTCAAAAATGTCTTGCGGGAAGATAGAGTGGATGATTGCAATTGTTCGGATGAATTGATTGAGGCTGCGCCGGAGAGCGAAGGGCGGCAAATAAAAGTTAAGTCTGTTTTAAAATAAAAACAAAATGACAAAAATAGCAGTCAAAGATCTAGAAAACGATGCAACGACAATGACTTATGTAGAAAAAGCTAATGATTATTTGAATACACTTGGATACACTTCGCATGGATTGCGTCATGTCAAATTAGCTTCTGATATTGCTCGCAATGTTTTGTTGCGCTTAGGTTATTCTGCAGAGGAAGCGGAGTTGGCAGCCGTGGCGGCTTTCTTGCATGATATTGGGAATGTTTGTGGGCGAGATCATCACGAGCAATCAGGTGCTTTAATGGCCAAATCAGTTTTGGATAGATTGGGTATGCCGGTTACTCTTGTTGCTGAAGTAATGTTGGCGATTGGTAATCATGAAGAAAAGACAGGGGATCCTGTAAGCCTTACTAGTGCAGCTACAATTCTGGCAGACAAAACTGATGTGCATCGATCAAGAGTTCAGACAAAAGATCCGCTAGATTTTGATATTCATGACAAAGTAAATTATGCTGTTACGAAATCTTTTCTTAATGTAGATAAAGACACGAGAACTATTACACTTGAATTAACTATTGATACAAATGTAGCTGGGGTAGTGGATTACTTCGAGATTTTTCTAGATAGAATGCAGATGTCCAGAATGGCAGCTCGATATCTAAAAACAAAGTTTCAGCTAGATATAAATGGTACGAAATTAATGTAATTATGAAAGAGAATGAATTCACAATTCATGAGGCGAGTGCCAAGTTAAAAAGTGGAGAACTAAAATCTGCTGATTTAACGGAGGCTTGTTTTGATAGGATTGAGGAAGTGGATGAGAAAACAAAGGCTTTCATAACTCTCACCAAAGACGCGGCTCTAAAGCAAGCCAAGGCTCAAGACACTACCGGTAACAAGCAGAGTATTTTGTCTGGCATTCCGGTAGCGATAAAAGATATAATTTGTACCAAGAATGTAAAGACGACAGCGGCGTCTAATATTCTTAAAAATTATGTTCCGCCTTATGATGCGACAGTAGTAGAAAAGCTTAAAAAAGCTGGGGCGATAATTGTTGGCAAAACTAATTTAGATGCGTTTGCGCACGGTAGCTCAACAGAGAATTCTGCCTTCTTCCCATCACATAATCCTTGGGATTTAGAAAGAATTCCGGGTGGGTCATCTGGTGGATCTGCTGCCGCGGTGGCTGCGTTTGAAGTGCCTTTTGCTCTTGGTACAGAGACGGGAGGGTCAATTACACTGCCAGCTTCTATGTGTGGAATTGTTGGGGTTAGGCCAACTTATGGTAGGGTAAGCCGCTATGGCGTGATTGCAATGGCTTCTTCATTAGATAGAGTCGGTCCAATGGCGACTACAGTAGAGGGTGCAGCAGCAGTTTTGAGTGTTATTGCTGATCCGGATCCAAAAGATTCAACTACACCAGTAGTTCCAGTTAAAGATTATGAAAGCGAATTGCGCAAAGGTGCGGTTGGTTTGAAAATTGGTGTTGCCGAAGAGTTATTCCCGAAAGGTATAAATTCTGAAGTAGAAAAATTAGTCAGAGATGCAATAGAAAAGATGAAATCACATGGCGCAGAAATTGTGCCAGTGACATTGCCAATGGCGAAATATGCTTCCGCTGTATACGCTGTAATTTGTCCCGCAGAATTGTCTGCTAATCTCGCTCGTTTTGATGGCATAAAGTATGGCTATTCTGTGATGAATGATAAGGATGCAGTTCCTCCAAAAGATTTGTTTGAGGTTTATTCTAAATCAAGAGCCAAGGGTTTTGGCGATGAAGCAAAACGCAGAATTATGATGGGAGTCTATGCTTTGTCTTCTGGGTATTATGATGCTTATTATCTCAAAGCTTCAAAAGTTAGGACACTAATTAGGCGTGATTGGGAAAATGCATTTAAAGATGTGGATGTAGTGATGGCGCCAACTCTGCCTGATGTAGCACCGAAGTTTGGGGGAGAGAGCGTTGATCCATTATTTCCATATTTAGCTGATGAGTTGATTAATCCTGCTTCGATAGTTGGTTTACCTGGAGTGTCTGTGCCATGTGGATTTGTGAAGCCAAAAGATGGTGAAAAAGAAATGCCGGTCGGCCTACATATAATGGGTAATCAGCCTTGCCGAAGGTATTCTTATATTTTTATCGTTAAACGTAAACTGGTTTTTAT
>CAYSJE010000049.1:0-5968 GCA_964431345.1 uncultured Candidatus Saccharibacteria bacterium | reverse complement strand
TCGATTGCCCCAACACTCCCCTTGTCCCAAGGCTGAATAAGCAGTGACCGGGCTTCGGGAACAGAAACAGAAGCCAGCTGTTTTAGAGGAGTCTGCGCGCCATAATAATCAATCGTCAAATCCTCGACAAGAGATGGATTTGCTCTGCCAGTTCGCAGTTTCCCTAATTCGATTTGATAATGCTCTAAGGCTTTTTCTAGTTTTCCTTTGAATTCTTTTTCCTGAAACATTTTATTTTTTTGGTTTTAAGACTCCAGTATAGAGAATTTCTTGGTTTTCGGGATCAATTACCATTGAACTCACTTCTCTCTCCGTTGGCAAAAGCCAGTTTGACCAAGTCTCGCCACTGTTAATTGATTTGTGAATTGCGGTCCCAGTTGTAAAATAAATGACATTGGCTAGAGCCGGATTAATAGTTAATTCCCCAATTGGAACTTCCCCTGGCTGTACCAATGTATTCACAACCTCCCAAGTAGCTCCACCATCAGATGTCTTCAATAAACTATGATCCGTTGCCGCATAAACAGTCTCAGAAGAAATCGCGACGATATCATTTATTTTTTCAGCATCATCAAATTCTTCCAATTGCTCTTCGATTTCTGTCCATGTCTCACCACCATCAGTCGTCTTTAGCACACCATCTTTACCCGTGCCGACATAAAGAACTCGACTATCATCGGGGCTCATCGTAACACTAGAAAGTTCGCCATCTTGCCAGTGAAGTGAAGTCCAGGTTTCTCCAAAATCAGAACTCTTAAAAATTCCACCTTCTTCTGCTACTACATAAATTTTACTAGTATCAAAATGATCAACTACTATATCAACTAAGGCCAATTCTCCTTGAGCTTCTATTAATGCTTCTTCTGAAGTTTCTTCGAATCCATTTGGCGATTTGTAAATCTTCCCATTGCCTTGCGCAAATGCTGCTGCATAAACTATATTAGGATCCTTTGGGTCAAGTGTAATCGCATAAATATTGTTCTCGACAGGCAAAACCTCTCGCCAAGTATCTCCTCCATCAGTAGTTTTGAATAAACCATCTCCCTGAACACCTGCGTAAATAATATTTGTATCTTGGGGATTAACGGCAAGGGAGAGAACATCTGCATTTTTTAAACTGTTTTTTCCGTCAATTGCCACTTTTTGTTCCCAAGTTGTACCTCCATCAGTCGATTTGAAAACACCACCATCAGAAGTATTGTCACAGCCAGGAATAATACTGGCCCCTATCAACCCAAAAGCAAGAACAAAACCTGTGATTAGTAAAAAAATTCTTTTTGTTTTCATGTCTTTTAAGAACTTAATAACATAAAATTTTCTAAAGCGAGTCGTTTATTGGCGTTCCTAGAAAGTTGTTCACGCAAATCGCCACTCCCCCTAATAATATTTCTTACCTTATCTACTGAAGAATTTTTTGCGATTCTCTTCAAATCACCTTTCAAGAAAATATGTATAATCTCCGCTTCGCGTTTTTGCTTTATCAACAAAACATCCCTCATTATAGGCTCAAAATTGTTTAAGAAAACATCAATTTCATTATCGTCTACAATTTCCTTGGCAAAATCAAATTTCTTATGTGGCTTAGCTTGTAAAATAACTGCGATTTTCTGTAAGTGATCTTCTAGCTCACGAAATTTCTCTGGTTCTTGCGCCTGCTTCATTGCCCAACCAGGGCAGCCGTGTGATAAACGAGCTAATTGTTCAGCTTTTTCAACATCCACATCTTGCTTCAGCAAACCCTGCTCAACCTCCTGCTTTGGGACAAACGTAAACCGAACCAATTGAGTCCTAGAAATAATCGTCGGTAATATACCCGCTAAACTTTTCGCCAATAGTATAAAAGTAACTCCGCCATGTGGCTCTTCCAGTGTTTTCAGAAAGGCATTCTGAGCTTCAGGGGTCATCTCTGATATATCTCCCAAAATAACCACTCTTCTCTTCCCATAAGGATTCGTCAAACTAAGTTCATGCTGCAAGGACCGAACATCAGCAATTTTAAGGCCCTTTTCTGGCTCTAGAGTTATTACGTTTTGCTCAACACCCTCTGTTACTTGCTCGGCGAACCATTTTGCTACAGTTCTTTTCCCAATTTGTGCTGGACCAGAAAACAAATACGCATGTCCGATATTTTCATCCTCATGAACACTAGTCAAAAAACCCACCACTCTTTGGTGTCCGATTATTTCGCTTTTTTCCATATAGTTACTTTAACACAAGGCTAAGCCTTTAGCAAATCTAAAAAACCTCTAGCAGCCTTCTCCCAGCCAAAATTCTGGACTTGTTTCCTAGCTTCAAATCCAAAATTTTCTCTGTCTATTTTGTCAGTTTGGCGGAGGCCATCAGCAATACTATCAATACTCAGAGGATCAACTAAAATACCAATTCCCCCCGACACTTCTGGTAAAGAGGAAGTTTTACTACAAACAACCGGGGTCCCAAGTGCATAAGCGTCTAAAACTGGTATTCCAAAACCCTCATACAGAGTCGGAAAAGTAAGAGACTTCGCATGCTGCAATAAAGCAAATAGTTCTGGGTATTCTACATAGCCAGGTAAAATTACATTTTTATTCTGATCCGCAGCTTTCTTTATTTCTTCAAATCCAGTCCCGGGCTTACCCACTAATAACAACTTTCCTTGACCATACTTCTCAAAAGCTTTGATCAATCTAACAAGATTTTTTCTAGATTCTAACCTGCCATAAAAAATGAAATATTTTTGATCCTCCAATTTGTACTTATTCAAAATTTCTTGCCAATTTTGGGCAGCCTTATGTTTCCCATAGCCATTATGAATCACTGTTATTTTTTGTGAGTCTGCTTGGTAAAATTTTACTAAATCCCTTTTTGTACTTTCAGAAACAGCAATAATTTTCCAGGCCTTATCGACACTTTTTCTAGTAGAAAAATCCAAATACTTTCTTTGTTTCACAGAATAAGCCTCAGGAAAGTATTTAAACTCTAAGCCATGAATAGTTACAATTGTTTTTTGAGGATGAATTATTGGTATCGCCGTGGCTGGTATCCACAAAATATCTGGAGCCCGCCAGAGCATCTCCCAACTCAATCTAACTTGAGTCCATAATCGAAAAAAAGGCATTACAAATACCTTGAAATTATTAGGCAAATTTTGTGTTAGTTTTTCGGGTAGAGACTTGTTTGAGTATAATCTAAATTGGTGAGAAGTTTCTAGTTTTGCAAGTTCAGAAATATTCTGATAGACGTATTCCTCCACACCAGTCCGCTCAAGCTTAGCTGCCCGTGAAGCATCAATCCCAATTATCATATTTTGTTCTACTATTTCGCAGATAGCACACTGCGTTTATAAGACTCTAGATTATCAAGTGCAACTCCTGTTCCACGAGCCACGTTCAGGAGTGGATCATCCGCAACATAACAAGGCACACCTGTAATCTTTGTAATAAGTTTATCTAAATTTTTGAACAATGCGCCCCCACCTGAGAGAACCATCCCCTTATCCATTACGTCAGCTGCTAATTCCGGTGGGGTTTCTTGCAAAACATTCTTGACCGCCATAATGATTTCTCTAAGCTCTTCTTTTGTCGCTTCAGTTACCTCAGCAGAATTTACCGTAATATTTTTTGGCAAACCAGCTACCATGTCACGACCTCTGATTTCCATAGTTTCTAAAGGCTCATCATCATCAGCTGGCGGTAGGGCATTTCCTATCTGGACTTTGATATCTTCCGCGGTTCTATCGCCAATAGCTAATCCGTGTTTTTTACGAATGTATTCAGCAATCGCTTGATCAAGTTTGTTACCGCCGACACGAGCAGAATCAGAAGCAACAATTCCACCAAGTGAAATTATAGCAACTTCTGTCGTACCACCCCCAATATCAATAATCATATTACCAGAGGCATCCGCTATCGGAATTCCAGCTCCAATTGCTGCTGCGACTGGTTCTTTGATAATAAAAGTTGCCTTTGAGCCAGCTTGGCGAGCAGCATCTTCTACTGCTCTTCGCTCTGTAGAAGTAATCCCAGCTGGAACAGCAATCATTACTTCTGGACGGAAAAATCGAACTCCTCCAGTTGCCTTTGAAATAAAATATTTCATCATTGCTTCTGTTACACGATAGTCAGCAATAACTCCATCTTGAAGCGGCCGTGAAGCCACAATTACTTCAGGCGTTCTACCTATCATATCTTTAGCTTCTGCTCCAACTGCTACAACTTTGTTATCATCCGTCGTTACAGCAACCACAGTTGGCTCATTCAAAACAATACCCTTTTTCGGTACATGAACCAGGGTATTTGAAGTGCCAAGATCAATAGCTATTTTTCGCGAGAAAATACTCATCTAAGTAGTATGAGCGATTCAGTAAAAATGTCAATCTCTACCGCCCTGTGTTAAAACACAGGGCTAGATTAGGCAATAATTTTATGCTGTTCTGGATACCATGCCGGAGAACAAGGCATAAATAGTTTTGCCTTTGCTTCCCAAAAATACTTCTCCCCAGGTTCAATGAATAAAAGGTCGCCCTCTGAAAACAATATCTCCTTCCCTGCCATCACAAACTTACCCGACCCTTCTATAACATAAGCTAGCTCTTTGCATTTCTCATTCATCGCCAGCCCTTTTTCAGGGTATCGCCCACTAATCTCAACTATAGCGCCATTAATATCTTTATCATTAAGTGGATATTCAAACGCAGTGCAAGCTTTACTATTATCAAACTTTTTAGCTTCAGATTTTTTGACTATTTTCATATTAGTTATTTTTATGATTCATTTTGCCAAAAATCTTTGTTGCTTTCACCTTTCATACCCTTTATTACATCATCAGCAAGTCGAACTACACCATATGTACCAGAAACTTTCACAGCGGCCTGATATATACCCTTAATATCTTTACCACCTTCAACTCCCTCAAATTTAGACATGATATTTTTGAGGTTACCTGAGGGACTAAGTCCCACCCTTGAATCTTTTCCTCCAAGCACAAGAGATCTTTTCAGATTGCCAAAAACTGATTTAACCTTACCTGGCTTGTTTTCATCCTGTGAAGCCTGATCAATAATATCAACTTTTGTTGAATCTATTATCTCTTGGGCAGTTTCAAGTGACTCCTTGTCTCCTTCTTGGATTAAGTTCTCTGCAGCCTCTAGCATTGCCGCTTGCCCCAGTGCAGGCTCCTTTTCTATTAGTTCCTTTGTCTCTGGAGATATTTCAGACTCCACACCTTCTCCTTTTTCTACAGGGTCAAATTTTGATTCACTTCCAGTCATATGTTTATAATATTTTTAATTAATCTTCTTTCTTAATACTCGCGCCGAGGGCACTTAGGCGCTCAACTATATTTTCATAACCTCTATCTACTTGGTCAGCATTTTCTATTTCTGTTTTACCATCAGCCATCAGTGCCGCTATTATCAAAGTCGCCCCAGCTCGCAAATCAGCACTTGTCGTTTTCTGCCCATAAAGAGGAGTTGGACCAGTTACAGTGGCCCTGTGCGGATCGATTACATTTGCGCTTGCCCCCATCTTTCCTAATTCAGGAACATAGTTTTGCAAACGCCCTTCATACATTGTATCAAATACAAGTGTAGTTCCCTCGCATTGAGTTAGCAGAGCTACTGTAGGAGGAAGAATATCCGCAGCAAAACCAGGGCCAGGTCGGCATTCGACTTTCCGAATCGCTTTCAGCTTACCCGGCCTAACTTTGCAAGTATTTTCGGAGAGTTCATAATTAACTCCCAATTTCTTGAAGATTTCTAATTCAAGACGAACATATTCAGGCCGAAAATTTGTAATTGTGACCTCACCTCTCGTTGCAGCAGCCAAGCAAATAAATGTCCCCATTTCTACATAATCTGGAATTACCTCAAAATCTGCAGGGCTTAGCTTATCAACTCCTTGAATAATTAAATCATGTGTTCCAACTCCTGTAACTTTTGCGCCCATTTTATTCAAATATTCACAAAGAGCAATAATATGTGGTTCTTGGG
>CAYSJE010000048.1:0-6060 GCA_964431345.1 uncultured Candidatus Saccharibacteria bacterium | reverse complement strand
TCAGTCGAGTCTATGAAGGTAAATGTAAAGTGGGTCAGAAAGTTTTTGTGAAAAACAGATTTGGCAAAACGACTTCTGGTAAAATCACAAAGCTATACACATTTAGGGGTTTGAAATCAGAATCAGTTGAAGAAGTAAATGCTGGTGATATTGTTATGCTAGCCGGTCTGCCTGATATTTATATTGGCGAAACTATTTGTGCCAAAGAAGATGCCGAAGCCTTGCCTTTGATCAAAATCGATGCCCCAACTATTACCCTAGATTTTTTGGTCAACAACTCTCCTTTTTCTGGCCGTGAAGGAACGTTAGTCACTAGTCGTCAGATAAAAGAAAGATTAGAAAAAGAATTAGAAGTGAATGTCGGTCTCAAAATAGATTTTTCTGAGAGTGACAGATTCAAAGTTTCTGGCCGAGGAGAATTACATATCGCAATATTACTAGAAAACATGAGGCGAGAGGGTTTTGAGTTGCAGGTCTCGCAGCCGCAAGTAATTATCAAAGAAGAAAATAATCAAAAGCTAGAGCCTTTTGAGGAAATTACGATAGATGTGCCAAGTGGAGACACCGGTGTCATTATGGAGAAATTGTCTAAACGCAAAGCTGAGATGTGTGACATGAAAAACTTTGCTGATAATACGCGACTAGTTTTCGAAGGACCAACTCGTGGTTTGCTAGGTTATCGAAATGAATTTTTAGTAGATACAAGAGGTGAAGGGATTTTGTCTCGCCAGATGATCGGGTTTAGGGAGCAGGCTGGTGAAATCAAACGTCATCGTACTGGCTCAATGATTTCAATGGAAAGTGGAAAAGCTCTAGGATTTTCTCTTGATAATTTGCAAGCGCGAGGCGAGTTATATATTAAACCAACTACTGAAGTTTATTCAGGCATGGTAATTGGCAATAGTTCCAAAGGCGAGGATTTAGATGTAAATCCAATCAAAGGCAAGCATCTGACAAATATGCGAGCCTCTGGATCTGAAGGTTCTATTCAACTCACTCCTCCTATAGAAATTACTCTAGAAAACGGTCTAGAAATTATGAAAGAAGACGAATATTTAGAAATAACTCCTGAAAGCATCCGCTTGCGCAAACAATTCCTAGATACGAATGATCGAATAAGAGCCAAGAGAAAAAAACAGAAATAATTTCTTATACAAAAAATCCCTTTGCGAGAAGGGAGTTTTTGTACTTTAGCCACTTTTGCCAATATTTGCTAAAATATGAGTATGATATATAGAGTAAAAGTCATTGCCAATACTAGCAAAGAAATTGTCGAGAAAAAAAGCGAGGATAAATTTTTGATTAGTGTTAAAGAAAAAGCTGAGCAGGGTAGTGCAAATATGCGAGTCAAAGAATTATTAGCCAAAGAGCTTGGGGTAGAGATGAAAAGAGTTTTTCTGGTCAGGGGCAAAACTAGGCCAAACAAAATATTTGAGATAAAAGAATAAAAAACAAATTTATAAAAACTAAATTACTTATTGGTGTTTAGTTTTAATCGCAGCTTCTGTGTTCGTTGGTTGTCAGGGAGAAAAGGCTGATAATTCAAACGATTCTGTCGTGACAACGTCTACGTCCGTAACAACTGTAACACCTACTCCAACTGAAAATGAATCTTCAATAGAGGTCGAAGTTGATACGGAAGAAGTCCAGCTATTTCCAGTAGGGACTTTTGAAGGTGATTACCCTAGAAACAGAAGCTAATGGCTTAGATAACAAACCGGAGACACATGTATTAGAAGGTGAATTTTAGTAGAAATTAGGGAAAACCGCTCTGGAAATTTGGGGCGGTTTTTTTACTATCTTTTTTTGATGAAGTGGCTATAATTGTCCTATGTCTAAAATTATACGATTTGCAAAATTTGTCAAAGATATCAAAAAAACACGCGATTTCCCTCGTGTGGTTAATTATGATATTACTTCTCGGTGCAATCTAAAATGCGAGCATTGCTATTGGCACAAAACAAATGAAGCTCATGAAGATTTACCAGATGAAATTTGGCTAAAGACTTTCAAAGATCACGTTAAGCGCGGAGCAAACGCCGCTTATCTAACTGGGGGAGAGCCAACGCTGAAACCCAAATTGATTGAAGCAGCAGATAAAATTTTCCCTGAGATGGCAATAGTTTCTAATGGAATTAATCAAATCTCGAAAAGTATTCAGCGTAGAATAATGATCAGTATTGATGGACCCAAAGAAATTCACAATAAAATTCGAGGTCTAGATATTTTTGACAAAGTTGTAGGGAATATAAAAAATGATAAGAGAGTAATTCTCACTCCGACTCTTTCTACTACAAATTACAAATATATAGAAGACCTAGTTAGAATTGCCAGAGAAAGCGGAGTTGATGGCATAACTTTTAGTACCTATACTTCGCACCAAGGAATAGATGATCCTTATTATTTATCGGGAGAAAAATTGGATTGGACTATCAAAGAATTGCTTAGAGTTTATCGGGAAAACAAAGATATTGTTTTTATGACTCCAAAAATTATTAAATCCTGGCGCGATAAAAATTATTATAGAAAATGCTATTTTAAAAGTTCGGGATTTGTTGCTTATGATGCTAATCTCAAAATAAAAAAGCCCTGCACTTTGGGTGCCAAGGTCAAATGCGAAACTTGTGGTTGTATAGTCCCAGTCTTCGCTTCGGCACTCAAAAAAATGGATCTTAAATCTTGGTTTTTGCTAGACAAGTTTTTCCCCTCTGAGTACAGTAAAAACTTCTAATTTGACACATAATATATCTAGTGGTATAATGTAATTGAATAACAAGCTGACCTTTTGGAAAAGGCTGCCTGCTAGGTATGTCTTTTTTGGATGGATAAAATATATATATGGAGATAATACCAAAAACGGATAAGAATAGTGTAGGTTCTCTGCTCAAAGCGGCAGCAAAATTTGGTGTGGAAATTGAAATCCTAGATGAGAAAGCTAATTTGAGACTTTTTAAGAAAAATGGGAAAGAAGTTTTAGTATTAGAACATGTTCCAGATATTATCGGTCATGTCCCTTCTGCGGTTACGCGAGACAAAGTCCTGACTAAGCGGTTACTTGAGCGTAAGAAAATTCCTGTTCCCCATGGGTTAAGCGGTAAAAACATTAAATATGCATTACAGCTTTTGGCTGAAGGGAAAATTAAATATCCTTTAGTTGTTAAGCCGGTAAAGGGCAGTATGGGCCAAGCAGTTTCAGTGGCTATAAAAGACGAATACTGGTTACAAATAGCCCTGAAGGAAGTTTTTAAATATAATCGTCGTAAATTAGGAAAACCGGAGTCATATTTAATAGAAGAATATATTCCTGGAGACGACTATCGAATTTTGGTTTTGGATGGTAAGGCCTTAACTGTTTTAATGAGAAAACCAGCTTATGTGGTAGGTGATGGTAAACATAATATTGATGAGTTGATTACAGAATATAATGATCAGCCTGGAGTTGATAAAAAACAACCCCTGTGTCCAATTACAAGGGATTATGAATTAGAGCGGATTTTGGTAGAGGCTGAGTTATCAGAAGATACAATTTTGCCTAATGGCAAAACCGTTTATTTAAGAAAAAATGCCAATATTTCTACCGGAGGACGTTCTTTTGAGTGTGCTGATAAGACTCACCCTGAATACAAAAATCTCGCGATAAGGATTGCGAAGATTTTTGAATTTAGATTTTGTGCGGTAGATTTTGTTGCCGCAGATATTAGTAAGTTTGAAAAATTCGCGATTATTGAGGTGAATAATACACCAGGCTTTGATATCCACGAAGTTCCCTATTCTGGGAAGCCGTTCCCGGTTGCAGAACATTTAATCGAAGCAATGTTTAATGATCCGTGTGCGACTCATCAATGATCCCGTATCCTGCCATTTTGAGCCAAAAAAGCTTGCAAAATTTAGTATTTGTGATAATTTTAAATTACGGAGGAAATTCCTCAATATGTTCAAAAAACCTATTAAGATCCCAAAAAGGAGGCCTGTGATGAAATACAGAGGCGCATAGGAAGGAGAAAAATGGAATTTTTTGAAAACCTAGGGGTTCTATTTGGGCAGTCCCGAAGACATTAATTTGTCATTTTGTGAGATTGTGGAAACAATTTTTTATTGAATCCAAACCAATAGAACCCCGCAACCCCCTCTAATAAAAACCCCGCTTTGACGGGATTTTTTTATGCAATTTTCTTGAAATCGCTTTATAATTGTTTCTTTGATACAATAGATTTATGCCAAAACCAAAAATAATACTTGCTTCTTCTTCACCTCGCCGCAGAGAATTGCTTAAGTAAATTGGTTTAAGTTTTATAGATGAACCAAAATATTCCCTACATTCTAAAAATATCTTCGCGAGCAAAATATCTTCGCCTGACTATTAAACCTGATGGGCAAGTTACTATCACTAAACCTCGCTGGCTTTCGCAAAGGCAAGTTGATAGATTCTGGCGAGCCAAGCAAGCTTGGGTACGAAGCAGATTAAGCAAGATTAAGTCGCGTCCTCAAGGCTTGCTTAGTAAGTACAATAGATCTCATTATCTAAAAAACAAAGACACTGCCAAGCAGTTTATTATAGAACGGCTAAGTTATTTTAATGAATTCTATAATTTTGAGTTTGAGCGCATTAGTATTCGAAATCAGAAGACTCGATGGGGGAGTTGTTCCAAGGACAAGAATCTAAATTTCAGTTACAAGCTTTTGTTTCTACCAAGAAAGCTAGCTGATTACATTGTTGTTCATGAACTTTGCCATTTGAAAGAGCTCAATCATTCAAAGAATTTTTGGCAATTGGTAGAGCGGACTATTCCCGATTACAATCAAACTAGAAAAAAATTGCGTCAGTATTAAGTGTACCCAAACAAAAAAACAACCCCGACAAGCGGGGTTGTTTTATTCTGCAAATCTATATCTATAAACTTACAATTCTACAATTTATCGCTGGGATTTGTAACAATCTCGGCAGAAAATTGGTTTGCTTCCATCTGGTTCAAATGGTAATTCGGTAATTTTAGTACCGCAACCTTTGCATTCCCAGTCACCCTTGAACATTTGTCGAGGGCCTCGGCTTCCGCCTCTATCACCACCACTATCACCACGTTGTTTCTGGTGACAATCTCGGCAGTAAATTGGTCGGCTACCATCTGGTTCGAATGGTAGTTCGGTGATTTTTGCTCCACAATCGGAACATTCCCAATCACCTTGGAACATCTGGCGTCCGCCAGCGTTTTGATCGAACATTAAAGTTTACTTTTGTGCTTTGCTAGTTTAACTAGTACAAAGCTTTTACGAATTATGAAACTAGTGTAGCATGATTACTTATTTGTGTCAAAGAAAAAGCCCCAGATATGGAAAACTAGGGCTTTTTTCAATATTCAGAGATTTTATTTCAAGCTAATTCTCTTGATCATATCACTGTAGTAATCAGCGACATATATAGCTGAACCATCAGTTCCGCGGACAGATAATCCTTTTGGGCCGTTAAATCGGGATTGAGTCTGGGTACCGGTCATATAACCTCTTTGTCCAGATCCAGAGACGAGAGATACTGTGCTAGCATTCGGATCATATACCTTCACTTTCTGACTACCCGCTTCAGAGAAATAGATCTTTCCATAACTCCAGACAATGCCTTCCGGCAGGTGAAGTAGGGCACGGTTTGTCGAGCCATTTAGGTCGCCTGGTCGGCCACTTTTGCCGGCCACTGTAATTAGGTTCATTGTTGGAATGTGGAATCGTCTTATAGCATTATTTGATTTGTCAGTGAAATATAGATTATCACCAGAATCATCAATTGTGATGTTGAAGGCATCACCGAGTTTAGCTAGTGGCCCAAATCCATCTGTCATGCCTGCAACTCCTGTACCAGCTAGAGTTCTAGTTTTGCCACTTGCAACATCAACTTCTCGTAATCTGTGATTTCCAGAATCACCAACATACAATTTATTGCCATTCTTGCTAACAGCGATTCCGGTTGGGCGATTGAAGTAGGCACATCCCTTAACATTTAAATCCATTTCATCAGGGCAAGAACCTCCTTCTTGGTATAGTTTATCATCACTGTTGTAGTAGTTAATTGAC
>CAYSJE010000047.1:0-6070 GCA_964431345.1 uncultured Candidatus Saccharibacteria bacterium | reverse complement strand
CCATTGTGTAATGCCACCTTTCATATTGTACAAATTAGTAAATCCCATCTCAGCCATTTTGTTCGCGGCACTGACGCTTTGTTTTCTAGAACAAGACTAGCTACAACTACAATGCTTATCAGATTTCTTAGTGTATCAAATTAATCACCCCTGGATCCGCAATCAATTCTAGCACACCAGCAATAAATAGCTGGGCAGCAATAGCGACTAAAATAATCCCTGAAATTCTGCCTAAAATATCCAAGCTATGTGGGCGAAGTCTCTGAGCAATTGGGCCAGAGAAATAGTATGTCAGAAATATTACTAGAGCCATCAGCGCACAAACGCCAGAAATCGCCAATAAATCTAGAGCTGATTTCCACTGACTCGCCTGAGCAATAACAATGGCAGCTGTCGCTCCGCCAATGGCCATCGGGAAAACAAGAGGAACTATTAGAGAAGCTTTGCCTTTTGTCATATTGTCCTTCTCATCACTCTCTTCATCCTCTTCCATCTCTTTGATCTTCCCTTTTGAACCTTTCATCATCAAGGGTAGGCCAACCAAGAAAAGAGCCAAGCCTCCGGCAACCATAAGTCCACCAACTGTCACCCCTAGAATACTAAGCAACCACTGACCAATCCAAGCAGAAACTATCAGCACCAAAACATAACTTCCCGCGACTTGCCAAGCTATTCTACGCTGCCGCTTGCGAGGATATTTACCGGTAATCGCTGCAATCGGCCCAATCATGGCCGGTGGGCTAAAAATTGTAAACAGACTAACAAACAAAACTATTAGTTGACTAGTTGGTATATCCATATTTTTCAGTTATTGTTTATATGTATTATATCATGAAACAAAAAAAACGCTTAAATAAGCGTTGGAAAGTTTGGCCTGCCATGAACCCGAACGAAGTGAGTGGTTTATGGCTGGGGATTGTGAATGAAGCTAGAAATTGCTTTGTGAAAACAAACCAAGAAAATTATGCAATTAGTACAAACCCCAATTCAGTATCCCTTCAGAATATCCAATGATTGCCTGCAATTGATCTGGAATCAATTCTTCATCAAGCATATAGGCTGTTAATCGTAAATGCCCCTCTAAAACTACCGTTTTTTTGCCTTTACCCTCGCTAACAATAATCATCTTGGGTAACACTCCTCCCTTTTTCAGAAATTCTGCTGCCTCATAAAACTGTTTGTTACTTTGATTATAGATTTCAACCCCATTTCTTATGTTCTCAGCAGCTACCGAAGCCAATCTTGTCTCTTTAGACAATTTGACCCAATAGTCATCTTTTATATAAAGTATACGTTTTATATCCTCCTTACTCAATTCAACTAATTCCCAATTCATATCACGAGGAAAACTCTGAAATAAGTGTTTATCTGGATAGCCTCTGTATATACCGAGTAAACGTGCTCTAATCTCATTTTCTTCCAAATTATTAATATCTGGATTCTTAATTATACCTTCTTTAATTTTTGCCTGTGCAAGAAGTGGTTTTATTTTATCACCAAAACGCTGAGAATTAATTTCAGCCCCTAGAAAGCAAGCCACCATTTCGTCTTCACTTATTTTGCTTATTGTTTTCATATGACTGTCTGCTAATACCTTCATTCTCCCAAATAAAAAGCTCCCTGGTAAGGAGACTTATTTGTGCTCAATATTCCGCTTCGGTTTTTGGCGCATTATTTTCGTGAATACAAGACAATTATTAGTATGCGCTCCTTTGAGATAACCGGTACTCACTAGAAATTCTCTAGTAATCTCGCCACCAGTAAACTTAAATTTCCCTTTGAAAAGCTTAACCCAATCTTCCAATTTAAGGGAATGGTTTTTACTCAGCCATGATTTAAAAGATCCAAATTCCCTCCGAAGCTTTACAATCTGCTTGGCATTATAAATCGCTGCGTTTACTTTTGATTTGTTTCTAATAATACCTGAATCATTCAAAAGCCGCTTTATATCTTTGGCAGTATACTTGGCTATTTTCTGAATATTGAAAGCAGAGTATGCCTTTCTGAAGTTTTTTTGTTTATTTAAAATAGTCGCCCAAGAAAGCCCGGCTTGGTTTATTTCTAGTATTAGCCTACCAAACAGTTCATCATCTGAATCTATTGGAAACCCGTATTGTTTGTCATGATAAACACGATGAACATCAAATTCCTCAAGCTGCTCAACAAATTCACAATATGATTTAGGCTTTTTCTTTGGCATTTTTTTGGCTGCACAAGGTGGAGATCATACGTACCTTTTTTATGAAATACGATGGGCATTTTCATATTCCAATACTGTCCACAAACTAACGTATCCACCTGACTACATTGTAGCAGGGAGAAGATATTCAACAAAGCTGTAATTATAACGAAGGGTATAATTTGTGGGGAAAACCAGTTCGTGACAATTTGTCACGGGTTGCGAGATATACTTGAAACAAACGGTGACAAAACGTCACCACTCCCCGGCCAGAAGTATTCGAATTCGGATTATTAAGATAACCTTATGCAAATTTCTAAAAAAGCGCTGGATGAATTCAACCGAATCTACGAGAAGGAATTTGACGAAGACCTAACAGATGATGAAGCGAATGAAAGAGCCAGTCGAGTTATTCAGCTCTTCAAAATTATTGCGCAGCAGTTACCTGAAGAGAAGAACACGAAACATGAGAGATAACCCCTATCTTCTAATCACTAGGAAATATCGCATGCCTTAGGGTTTCCCAGCATTGCAGTGGTTCAAGCGGCGGATTTAGAGCAGATCTACATACTTGCTTATTGGTAGCAAGATAACAATCTTTCACCTTTTCCTCATCAAGCCCCTGCTTTTCAACAACGTTCTTAATTATTTTTATGACACCAGGTGCCAAAATTGCCTGGGTTTTGTCGAATGGCGGATACTCCTTCAACATTTCAGTATCATCCTTATACCCACCAGCATTAATGCACCCATTCAAATCCAGATAACAAACTTCCAGATAAAAATTCAAAGCTAGGTCTAGTTTCCTCTCCTTTTTACAAATATCCCCCATTTCTAGCCTACTATTTCGTGCGAGTCCAAAGTCCTTGTTCCAAACGTGCTTCAGATAATCCTCATTAAGCATGCGCCATTTAACATCGTTTTCTGAAAATGCAGATCCCCATTTTCCTCTACCCTCATTACGAATGCCTTCTTCCCTCTTTTTCTCCTGCAAGAATTCATTGTGACAACCATTCTCTATTGCCCACTCTTCATCTATTTTATCAATCTCATCTTCTTTAACTAAAAACCTGCCTTTTTCACCTGGCCTAGTCCTCACATAAATATATTCACTACAGAAAGAACATTTCTTCTTTTTCCCAGGGATCTTGTCTAACACTTTTTCACAATGCGGACATTGTTTACATTCTATATTTTTCATTTTATTGACAGATGTATGCTGATTAATTCACTAGATTGCTATTTAGAACTTCAATTTTCTGGACATCTCCGCTTTCAAAGAACCACAAACAATCCTCGGTAAAAGATCCGGAAAGAAATTTGATACTATTTTCTTGTTCATGTTGGTCGTAAAGTTCCCAATCACCGTCCTTATAACCCTTCAAAATAACTTTGTATTTATCACCCTCTTTAAGTACTTTTGTAATTTTTCCACCATGCCCGTCATGGCCTTTTATCTCTAAATCACCATTAACTATCTGCACATCATGCTCGTAAGTAATGTTTTTTTCGTCGAAACCAGGATCACGGCCTTGCTTTTTAATAATGGCATCAAGCACAACGTCATGGCAAAACAAGGCATTCTCCTTTGTCCAATTTGGTTTACCCCAGTTTTCTCCATGCTTATAAATATATTCACAATCCTTGAGATTATTCAAACCAACCTTAG
Organism: uncultured Candidatus Saccharibacteria bacterium; assembly: GCA_964431345.1. GTDB lineage: Bacteria > Patescibacteriota > CALEFQ01 > CALEFQ01 > CALEFQ01 > CAYSJE01. The sequence continues at coordinate 2,222 of CAYSJE010000047.1, read as the reverse complement.
CACTCAACTCCTCGACCTTTTTAAGCAATTCTCTATCAATACTGTCATCCAGTAATCCATTTTTTTCATATTGATCTGGCCAAAACATTGACCCGTCTGGATAGAAGATATCCTTTCCTTCCCAACCATCATTATCTGCAGCAGCCATATCCGGCTGGATACTTTCAATATAACTCTTAGCATGCTCTTCTATCTCAAAATAATCACGCTTCATAATCTCCTCCTCAAATTCCCTAAACTTTGCCAATGCTATTTTATCTAGAGCACCCTTAAAATCACCTTTTTCAATCATATCCTCTGATTCTTTAAGATCTGCTTTAGTTGCAGCATTTTGCACTAGATCTGCCATACTTATTTCCCCCCATTTCAGATTGAAATAGTATAAGGAGTATTTATCTAGGAATTCTTCTGTCGGTATAATTAAGAATTTACTCTGCTGAATATTCGGCTTAATACCATTGTGCTTGATATTATTCCTTATCGTGTTGAGCTGTCCAATTTCTTTCTTATGAAGCAATTGGAAATCTTGTTTTTTTTCTTCTGTCTCTTTTTTTTCTATTGCACTGAGCATGTCCATTAAAAAATTCTTTTTGGATGATATGTTCAAATGACTAACTACAGCCCCTGCAAAGTTATCTAATGCATCATGAACGCTCACCAAGCCCTGCGATATATCAAATATATCATTAGATTTGTCTACAAGCTCTACACCTCTTTTAAACAAAACTTTTGAGAAAGTGAGCCTGAAGATTATGTGACTTGGTATTTTGACCATAAAATAAATAATATAGTTTTAAATTTGAATTCAGAATTGAATAAAGCTGTCGACAATCTGTCGACTCCTTAATGATAGCACAGCCCAAAAGTCCTACAAGGGTCATCAACCGTCCGGAAAAATCGGACAGTTGGCTCAAAACAAATATCCGCCTTTAGCGGATATTTCATATTATGCCATATTTTAGAGTGAAAAGTTCGAGCGTCCTACTTGGTGTTATTGACTATAGAGAGATTGGCTTTATAATAGGCTTTGGTTTTCCACAGTACATTTGCTTTATCTATGCGGGAATTCGGGGTTTTCGGTAAGAAATTTATGCTTTTGAGCATAAAAAAAATGGCTGCACAAGGTGGAGATCATACGTACCTTTTTCAAAAATTTGGAGGAAGAATCTCATAATCAAAATTTGGAGGAGAATTTAATTTATTCATGTAAGTTTATGATAACAGAAAATGGAAAAGCAACAAAGTGAGAATCATTCCAGACGGTATATATTGTGGGGATAACCAAACAAGCATAGCAAGACAATATTTCACTGCTTCCAAGAAACAGAACCGTAGTTTCGTGATTTAATATAAACAAGATGCTATACTCTTCTCATGGAAGAGGGAAGTAAATGAATTTGTATTTCTCAGATATTTTCAGAGTTCAAGAATCAACCATTGAGAATTATGGTGCTTTTAATATTTCCCTAATAACTGATCTGCCGCTTTTCATCGACCCGTTTCTTTTATTTAACAGCAAAAAGCCGGAATATCAAAAATTGCATTCCGGAATAATCAATTATCTACGGCATCTTCGTGATAAATCAATCAAAGGGAATGTACCCGATGGAAGAATTAAATCTCTTTATCGATTTTCTGAGGTAAAGCAAAATTGGCTAGGCTTTTGTAAAGATGGCAATACCGGCAGAGGACTTGGTGGAAAATTCGCAAACTCACTGAACTCAAATCTTGTTAGTATCTTTGCTAATTTTGGAATGGAACAGCTCACAAGCAGTAGCCATTTAGAGAAACTATGTCTCATTGACCAAGGCGTAGGACGAGACATGATAAGTGATTTCACGACCAACCTAATAAAGGATTATTTACTTTCATATACTCAATCATTTGCCCAGAGACATATTTCTCCTGAGCAGAGAGCAAAGCGCTCTATTCAAAAGGCAAAATTCAATTATGAACTAGGCAGATGGATGCCGGAATCTTATGAATTACCAATTTACAAAGGTGATTTTGTCATCCTGACCCCCAAGGATATTCTGACCAAAGATGAGATTTGGATAAATCATAGTGATCTGGTAAATCGGTTTGAGGATATTCCAACTGCTGTTGAAAACGATGTCTTGAGAGCAGAGATTAATGATTACTTTTATTCAATTCTACCAAAAGATCCGAAAAAAGAAACAAGACCAAAAGAAAGATTTGATACTCGCGGGTTCTAAGGAAGA
>CAYSJE010000046.1:0-6149 GCA_964431345.1 uncultured Candidatus Saccharibacteria bacterium | reverse complement strand
GTTCCCTATGTTCCCTCACTTTTAGTGATCCTGTGATTTACTCAGAGACTCAAAACTATTATCAGCGAAAAGGCGCGATGAAATTTATGAACAATTAGTTTCTGAGGTAGATTACGGTGTTGGGATTATTGATAACAATATAATTGACCAAATCAATATTTTGGAAGCAACAAAGTTAGCCATGAAAAAAGCGATAAGTGATTTAGATAGCATTGCCGATTTTGTGCTAATAGATGCCGTAGAGCTTAGCGAACTAAACTGTGAACAACTGGCAGTTATTAAAGGAGATCAAAAAATAATGTCTATTGCGGCAGCTTCTATAATAGCCAAAGTGACTAGAGACAGAATTCTTACAAAAATGCACGTAGACGATAATCGATATTGCTATGATCAGCATAAAGGGTATGGCACGAAATTACACAGCGAAAGACTTGATTTACATGGGGTGTCAGAGTTTCATCGGTTATCTTATAAGCCAATAAAGAAAAAACTTTCTAGAATATAAATCTGTGGATTTTCTGGTGTATCTATGATATATTAAGCACATCAAACTAATCTATTTAGTATGAAACTCGAACCATCTTCTGACGGATACGTACTTGATCCGCGTAAGCAAAAAAAAGAATTTCTAAATCCTCGTGAAGTTCTCAAGGCTATTGGCCTAGAAGTAGGAAAGACTTTTGCTGATTTTGGCTGTGGTGGTGGGTATTTTACTATTCCAGCCGGTAAAATGGTTGGCGAGTATGGTAAAGTATATGCTGTCGATATTTTAAAGGAAGCTTTGCGTGATGTAGAAGGCAAGGCCAAGATTGAAGGACTTAGAAATATTCAGACAGTTTGGGCTGATTTAGAAATCAAGAGTGGTACAAAAATTACTGCTGATTCTGTTGATATAGTCTTTATTTCTCATGTTTTTTATCAGTCAGATAAGCATTCTCCGATTCTAGAAGAAGCCAAGCGAGTTGTGAAACCTGAGGGCGAAATTGTTGTCATTGAGTGGGAAAAAGTTGATATTCCATTCGGGCCTCCTTTAGAGGCAAGAGTGGCAAAAAAAGATGCGATCGAAGCTGCTCAGAAAAGCGATTTGTCTCTATCGTCAGAATTTGAAGCGGGAAGCTATCACTATGGATTGATTTTGAAAAAATCAGCGGTAGCTCAAGAACCTGAGGACACCATAAAATATGAGTAACTCAAAAAAGCCAAGCAAAGATCACGCACCACTTGATAAATACGGTGCAAGTATTGCAACAGCGCTAGCTGTTGGAGCAACTGTTTGGGCAGTGATGCGAGTTGGTTTCAAAATTCAGGATGGCGTCAGGAAAATGAAAAACAATAACAAAAATAAATAGTGTAAAGTTCACTCTCCTGAGTGGACTTATATAGCCAAAACCCTTCTTATTTAAGTAAGGAGATTTTTTATGTCCAAAAAAATCGGTGATTTGGGAGAAAAAATAGCAGCCAAGTTTTTGCAGAAGCGCGGCTATAAATTTGTGGCTAAAAACTACAGATATTACAAGCAGGGCGAGGTAGATTTAATTGTAGAGAAGAATATAGTTCTACACTTTGTGGAAGTGAAAGCTAGAACATCTGAGAGCTATGGATTTGGAGTAGAAGCGGTTGATACTTACAAGCTAAACAAGATATTTTCTGTAGTAGAAGTTTTTTTAGATAGGTATAAAAAATTTGATAATTATACTTGGCAAGTGGATGTTATTGATGTCTGGATTGACTTGAATACAAAAAAAGCTCGGGTAGAGTTTTTCGAAGATTTTGGATGAGCTTTGTCTTGCCAAGGTTTTAATTTGTGCTATACTCCAGATAACGGATAGATTGACTCTGGCTGGAACTTCATGGTTCTAGCTTTTTTAAATCAATGTCACTATTCGCATTAATTAGCCTTAAATTAGAATATATATGTTTGGGAAAAACTTCTTAGAAGCAATCAAACAATTAGCCGAAGAAAAGAAAATCGATCGCAAAGTTGTGATTGAGACCATTGAAGCAGCTTTGGCGGCGGCTTACAGAAAAGATTATGGTAAGCCTGAGGAAAATATCAAAGTAGAACTAGATGACGAATCTGGTAATTTTAAAGTTTTTGATGAAAAAACTGTGGTCAAAGAGTTAGATGAGGAAATGGAAAAACGTGAGCGTGAATTTATTCTATTAGTTGATGCTAAGAAGAAAAAAAAGACTGCTAAAGAAGGTGATGTTATCAGAAATGAAATTACACCGGAAGATACTGATTTTGGTAGAATTGCTGCGCAAACTGCCAAGCAAGTTATTATTCAGCGCATCCGAGAAGCTGAGCGCGAAGCTATCTTTAATGAATACAAAGGTAAAGAAGGTGAGGTGCTTAATGCAACTGTACAGCGAGTCGAAGGTAATACTGTCTATATCGATTTGGGTTCAGCAACTGGTGTCATGTACCCGCAAGATCAAGTCAAGTTTGAGAATTATGCGATTGGGCAGCGTTACAAAGTTTTTATCCGAGAAGTAAAAGTCGGACCAAAGGGTCCAGAGATTTTGGTATCTCGTACTGATCCCGGGTTGGTCAAGAAATTGTTTGAATTGGAGGTTCCAGAAATCTATTCTAAGACTGTAGAGATAAAAGGTCTAGTTCGTGAAGCTGGCTCTCGTTCCAAAATGGCTGTTTATACTGAGGACGAAAACATTGATCCGATTGGTTCATGTGTGGGGCAAAAAGGAACGCGAGTCCAGACTGTCAAAGCTGAACTTGGAGGAGAAAATATTGACATCATTGTCTGGGACGAGGATCCATCTAAATACATTATCAATTCACTGGCACCGGCCAAGGTTAATCGGGTTAAGCTAGATACAGAAAACAAAGAATCAAAAGTAGAAGTTGATGAGGATCAATTGTCACTAGCGATCGGTAAATCTGGTCAGAATGTTCGTTTAGCCGCAAAATTAACTGGTTGGAAAGTTGATATCGTCAAAGAAGGTGGCGAAGCCGAGAGTAAGGATGGCGAGAAGAAAGAATCCGCCTCCGCTAAAGCTTCGGCGCGAGAAGCTGAGAAGAAGGATGAGAAAAAAAGTGACAAGAAAGAAAAAGAAGAAGTAAAGGCTAAAGACGAGAAAAAGCCTAAAGAAAAAAAAGAGGACAAAGCGAAGAAAAAAGAGGATAAAGAATAATTTTGAATAAACTCATGGATCTAAACAACATTGAAATCTGGGCAATCGGAGCGGGAATAGTAGCACTTATTTATGCTTTTGTTTTGTCCTTACAAGTTAAGAAACAAGCCAAAGGTACCGAGAAGATGCAAGAGATTTCTGACGCAGTTAGGCAGGGATCAATCTTATCTCTGGAAACAATACAAAGTAATTGCAATATTTGCCATTGTTATTGCGATAGTTCTATTTTTCGCAATTAACTGGCAGATGGCTGTGACATTTATATTTGGTGCTTTTTTGTCAGCTTTGGCTGGTTATGTCGGGATGAATATTGCTACTCAAGCAAACGTCCGTACAGCTGAAGCTGCTAAGACTGGGATGCAAAAAGCACTGTCAGTTGCATTTAGAGGTGGTGCTGTTTCTGGAATGACTGTGGTAGCTTTAGGGCTGCTTGGTGTAACAGCTTTTTATTGGGCCTTCCAAGACCCAACTCTTTTAATTGGATTTGCTTTTGGAGCTTCTCTTATTTCTCTTTTTGCTCGTGTGGGTGGAGGTATATTTACCAAAGCGGCTGATGTAGGTGCAGATTTAGTTGGAAAAATTGAGGCTGGAATCCCAGAAGACGATCCTCGCAATCCTGCTGTTATTGCTGACAATGTCGGTGATAACGTTGGAGACTGTGCTGGTATGGGAGCTGATTTGTTCGAGACTTATGCTGTGACTTTGATTGCAGCTATGCTACTTGGAATTGGAATGACGGTAAGTGGGATTGCTGTTGGCGTGACTTATCCTCTAGCTTTGGGTGCAGTTGCAATTGTTGCATCGATTATCGGGACTTTCTTTGTAAAACTAAACAAGAAACAAAATATAATGGGTGCTCTTTATAAAGGGACATTTATTACAGCCGGTTTGTCAGCAGTTGCTTTCTACTTTGTGACAGATTGGTTTGGTTTAGATATTAGACTTTTTTATGCGACTCTAGTTGGTTTAGCAATTACTGTTTTACTAACTCTTATTACTGATTACTATACTTCCAAAGATTATAAACCTGTCAAAGATATTGCTGAAGCTTCCCAGACTGGTCCTGGAACAAATATTATTGCGGGGCTAGCTGTTGGCCTACAGAGTACTTTCTGGCCGGTGTTAGTTATTGTTGGTGGAATTTTAACAGCTTATTGGTTAGGTGATGTTTACGGAATCGCAATTTCTGCTGTCGCGATGTTGGCTACAGCTGGTATGGTAGTTGCAATTGATTCATATGGCCCAATTACAGATAACGCTGGTGGAATTGCTGAGATGGCAAAACTACCAGAAGATGTTCGCAAAACGACTGATGCACTCGACTCTGTTGGTAACACTACAAAAGCTGTTACTAAAGGTTATGCGATTGGTTCAGCGGCCTTAGCAGCACTAGCTTTGTTTGCAGCCTATCGAGAAGAAGTTGTGTTAGCTGTTCAGAAATATAATTTAGAAAGTGTATTAGATTTATCTATTGATAATCCCTTAGTCTTAGTTGGTCTGTTGATTGGTGGTGTGTTGCCATTTGTATTTGGAGCTTACACAATGAAAGCGGTTGGTAAAGCAGCTTTCAAAGTTGTAGAGAATGTAAGGCATCAATTCAAGACTAAGAAAATAATGGAAGGTATCGACAAACCTGATTACGCGGAGTGTGTGCGGATTGTGACTGGCGCTGCTCAGAGGGAAATGATTTTCCCAGCAGTTATGGCAGTTGGTGCTCCACTTGCGGTCGGATTTATTTTAGGTCCTTTGGCTTTAGGTGGTTTGCTAGCTGGTGTAATCGTTGTTGGTTTATTGCTCGCTTTGCAGATGACTACGGGTGGTGCGGCCTGGGACAATGCCAAAAAATATGTTGAGGACGGAGCGTATGGCGGTAAAGGTTCTGACGCTCATAAAGCAGCTGTTGTAGGAGATACCGTTGGCGATCCATTCAAAGACACAACCGGTCCGGCACTTAATGCTTTGATCAAAGTGATCAATACAATTGCTTTAATTTTTGCGTTTCTAATTGTGCAGTATGCCTTAGTCGATTCAACAATCTTTGTCTCAGCAGAAGAGACGAGAGAGAGCGAAGTAGAAGCAGCTGAATATATGCATCCTGAATATGATTACAAATTTGTGCTAACCAATGTAGAAACCGAAGAGCGTGGAAATTGTCTAGTAGTAGAAAGTGTAAAGGGACTAGATGGTACAGTAGAAATTTGTGTTGTTGCCAAAGACAAAGCGCTTTTTCCAAAAGATAGTAAAGATATAGAAATTTCTGGCCAAGCTGGTAAAGAACATCCTTCATATCCTGATGGCAGAAAATTATATATTCCGTACGGAGAAGATGGTGGGCGACTAGTTATTACTTATACGTACGCCGACACTGGTGCCCAAAAAATCGATTTCGAAAAGCTTCTAGATAGTTTTGAGGTGAAGTAGAGATTACACAGGTAATCAAAAACCCCGCAACTCGCCTGCCCGCCGGCAGGCAGGCGGGGTTTTTGATTTGAGCTAATTTTTCTAAAAGAAAACCAGCCACCAAGGTCGCGCGCGAAGTGCGGACTTGGGTGGCTGGGATAAATCAAACTAGTTTGTTTCTCAAGATTTCAACACTCTTCGGATTTTTTCACCATATCAGCAACGAGATCTTGATCAACTTCGGTTGGTATGGTTATTTTTATTTCTGGATCTGATTCCATGGCTCTTTTAGCCGTCCAGATGGCAGCAGGGTTACCTGCCCGAGCTCTTCTGGCAATGCCGTTGTTTACATCCCAACTAATCATGGATCTAATGTGCTGGTCAGTTCTTTTTGTGCCATCCAGTACCATGCCAAAGCCGCCATTAATCACGTCTCCCCAACCAACACCGCCGCCATTGTGAATACTGACCCAACCAGCACCACGCATAGCACAGCCGATAACATTCTGAATTGCCATGTCAGCAGTGTTTTGGGATCCAGCTTTAATATTGGCAGATTCTCTGAAGGGTGAATCTGTGCCGCCAACATCATGATG
>CAYSJE010000045.1:0-6201 GCA_964431345.1 uncultured Candidatus Saccharibacteria bacterium | reverse complement strand
CCGCTCAATGTCGTCATCACCAATCTTGATCCAATTTGTTAGATCTTTTTTCGAGGGGAGTTTTGAATTCCCCCACAAATTGGCGATGTGGGAACTCCAGTCCCAAGCCGACATCCAGTCTGGGTTCCAGCAGTTGGGGTGCTGTTCGTATCTAGGCAAATGCGCTTGTTCTTCGCAAGGCCTTTGGATATAAACAGCCGACCGGAGAATGGGTTCGATAAATCGAGTGTCACCCATCTGAGCTCCCTGCCCCATAACAGAAATACATTCTCTGCTGGGAAAATTTTTGATGAATCGCTTCATCAATTCTTTCCCCATTTCTTTGTCCATCGAATAGATGGTATAAGAAACTTCGAGAACGAGTTCTGTCACATCTTCCCCCGTATAAGCCAGGTTTTCACCATACGGCTTGAGATACTCACTGGTTTCCTCATCCCGATTACTCCAATCGGAGTTCAAGATATACTCACCAATTCGCTGTAGGTGGGGGAGCAGGCCTAGTTGCTGGAGCTCAGGATAGAAGCGAATGGTTCGACAGACGATTCTAGTTGAAAAGTCTGAAGAGCCAAGGAGTGAGTAGATGTTTTTTCTGACTTTATCGGTTATTTCTAACTCGTATAAGCCCTGCTCGTCAAAACATTCTGACTCCAGCCCGGTCACTGCTTTCACCAGGCGCTCGTTTTCACGGGCGATCTGGTTGATGACCTCTAAGCTTTCAGTTTCCGTCAAGGCGAAAATTAAGAGGGGGAGTAGGGTGATGGTAATGAACACTATCAGAAAAGCATGTAAATTTCTCATCGCGAATACCTCCTTTATAGGTTGCGATGGTTAAACTCATGGGGTGATTCCCCTAAAATAACTGACCCAATTATACGTGGTTTCCCCAGTTTGTCAACCTTTTTCTCTTGCTTAAAGCAGCGTAATTATTGTATGCTACTAACGTTTAACTATAGCAAGACCCACGGGGCTCCTGGGTCGTCAAAGAGGTGAAAAGTGCCTAATGAAAGCCAAAAAAAGAATATCAAGACTTTTTCTCATTATAGTCTAGGGAAAAAGCAGGTCTCCGAAAAGGACCTCGTCGAGCGCGCTAAAAAAGATTCTGAAGCGTTCGGTATTCTTTACGATACTTATTTAAACCAGATTTACGCCTTTATTTTGAAGCGAGTTAGTAATGTAGAACTTGCCGAAGATATTGCCTCGCTTACCTTTGAAAAAGCTCTTCGGAAACTCGATACTTTTAAATGGCAGGACGTTTCTTTCTCGGCTTGGCTGTACAGAATTGCTACTAACAATGTAGTCGATTATTATAGGCAGAAAGGTAGGCGTCAGCAAACTGATATTGATTCTGTTCCTGAAATAAGAGATGAAAAAGAACCTCCTGATGTCCAAATTTCTAGAACAATATTTTTTGAGAAAGTTCAAGCGCTACTTCCCTCATTAGATGAGAAAGATCAGACAGTTTTGTCCCTCAAATTATTTGCCGAGAAAACTAATGAAGAAATCAGTGAAACTGTCGGGATCAAACGGGAGCATGTTGCGGTAAGAGTGCACCGGGCACTAAAGAAACTCAGAATCGAATTAAATGAACAGGGGATAGAGTATTAATTAAATTACTATTTAGTCGTTTCATAATATATGGATATAAAAGATACCAAGCGTGATGAACTAACGGAGTCTCTAGAAAGAGACGCTGAGTTGGTGCGTCTAGCAGAAAAAATCAAACAAAGTGCGCCTCGGGAAACTGAGCCGAACACAAACTTTGTTCAAAATTTACGCAAACGATTAGTCAATGAGCACGGGACAGTTTTTGCTGAAGATGAAAAAAACCAGGCTCAATTAGAAGAGGGCACCAAAGGGTTACTTGATAAGCCAAAGAAAAAGCGTCGCTTGGCGTTTGTTCTTGCTCCGGTGATGGCGGTTATTCTATTGGCTGTTTATACTTCGTTTGCCTTAGCTTCTCCTGGTTTCTATGAAAAATATGTCCCTAAACCACTCAAAGACGCTCTTCAATCTGCAGATTTAGTCAAAACAGGGGAGCTCAATATTACTACAGCTCCCGGAGGTGCTACGGTCTATATTAATAATCAAGATAAAGGAATCACTCCTTTAAAAATTTCTGAAATTAGAGAGGGGGAGCATAATCTAAGAATAGAATTAGAAAACTATGAGACCCTTGAAGAAAGAATTACAGTAGAACCTGATCAGATTTCGGAATTAGATTTTTCTTTAACATATACTGAGCCTTCAGAAACTTATGCCAAAAAAAACAAGAATACTGATAGCGATCAAATTCAAAAGCCTTTTCGATCACAATTTTTGTTCACAAAACCTGATGGTATATATATGACCTCTGTCGTCGGAGATACTGTTATGCCAATAGCGACATTTGATGGAGAAATTGCTAGCGCGGCCGTTTCACCTAATAATCATATTTTTGCGGCCACAAACAAAGAAGGAAAGTATACAATTCTTAAATTAGAGAAAAATAAGCAGACAACACTAGCTCAAAGTGTAGGTGAAATTTCTAACCTAGAAGTAAACAGCGACGTTACTTATTTAGCCTATAATAATGGCAGTGGTTTAGTAGTAATGGATCTAGAAAATAATTCTGAAAGAAATGTTGAGGCTGGTAGTGATATCAAACCAATAAAAATAACTGGCAAAAACGTTTATTTCACTCAGGGGAATAAATTACGTCGAGCTTTGTTAGCAGAAACAGATGAAGAAGATAGTTCTGATGACGAGGGAGATGCAGTTGCAGCTGTTTCAGATGTGGTTGACGCGCTTGATATCAAAATTGATCCTTCAGGTAAGCAAGCTTTGTATCAAACTGCTGAAGGATTAATACATCTATCTCTAGAATCAGAGGAAGCTAAAAATATTTCTACAGAAAAATTAGCTGATTTCTATTGGGCTGGTGAAACAGAGGTCTTTGTAGAAATAGGAGAGGGCTTCAAATTGCTAGATATCAATACCGGCGAGCTTAAAGATTCTATAGCTCAGGTAAAACAGGTTCCGGAAATAATTAGCATCGATAACAATGGCCGCACGATCGCTTTAATAAGTGATTCTGGAAATATTGTTATAAAAGATCTTGATAGAGAAAATAAGGCACAAGTGGATGCTTCCCAAGACGTAGTAGAGCTGCTTGGTTGGGTGAAAGCCGGTGGGCTTTCTACTCAGGGCGAATTCCAAGTACCCGAAGTCCAGGCTGATGAATTTAAAGGTTCACTAGAATTACCTCAAGCAGATTACGAAGATATTGTTATCAAAGGGGATTATGCTTACCGAGTTTCAAATGGTAAAAATGGGCTAGAAGTCATTTCTCTAAAAAACAAACCTGAAGTAATTACGACTCTACCAAAAGTAGATTTTACTAAAGAAATAAATGCTGTGATTAGTGGTGATAAATTAATTGCGACAGGTGGTGTGATGCAGGTGATTGATATTTCTGATCCCAAAGAACCACAACAACTACGCTTAGCCGAGTCTGGAAATTTTGAGAATGTTACAGCCACTGGCGGCAAAGTTTATGTAGCAGCCGCGGACAAATTGTATATCTATAACAATTCTGATTTGTCTAAAGCAATCGAAGAAATAGATTTAGCAGGGGCAAAATTAGACTTAGAAGCTCAAGGCAGTAGATTATATGTCGCGGCTGGAGACGATGGGTATCATGTAATCGATACAAGTGAGCCAAAAGTTCTAAGTAGTGTGGCTGAAAAATTTATTGATGAGATAATTTTGAGTAATAACCATGCTTATCTTTTTACAGGTAATCCTGGAAGCCAGGGCGAAGTAGATGTTTATGACTTAAATAGTTTTACTAAACAAAAAACAATCTCACCAGCATTTGCGGAAGGCGAGATTGCATTCGGGGGAGACAAGGCTTATACAATTTATCCTCAAATTGCCGTCTACAACACTGCCAATTCTGAGGTTGTGCTACTAAAAGAGGTGAGAAATAATGGCATAATTAATTCAGTAGGAGATGTTGATGTCAATGGTGGCAGAATTGTTTCGCTCAATGATAATACTTTGAATGTCTTTGTGTTCTAAATATTTCAAGACAAAATAAAAATACAAACAAAAAAAGAGCGGTGATCTGTATGTTCACCGCCCATGCTTTTTTTCAAGCTTCTTTCTTCTTTCTTCTTTCTTCTTCATTGATAGAGATGATCCCTGATCATCTCTAATCTCTCATCAACGCCATTGAAGAACCGGATTCGATCACACCAGATCATCCAGTCTATCTCTTCTTTGAATTCCTCAGTTTGGATGAGAAATTTGTCAAAGAAGAGGGGCAGAGTATCTGGGGCGTCGATCTGGAGATAAGTATCAATCGTTCGTTTAAAGCAAGGTTGATTAGTTTCAACTTTATTCCAAAGAAGTTGATACTTCTCAAGCTCTTCTTTGTCTTTTCTAGATTGGTATATCTTGACAAGAAGGGGTTGGGTCGCATCCGCGCCAAAGAACTTTAAGGAGGGAAGCAGGGATTCTATTCCCCATAACCCTTTAGAGGAACCAATATCCAAGAGACACCGGAAACCTTCTTCTCCAAAGATGCTCATTGTCTGGAAATAGGCATTCCTTACCTTTGGTGCTCGGATTATGGCGCGATTGAAGATAGTTTCTACGTTTGGAGAATCCAAATCGTAGCTGTACTCCCCAGGTTCATACCGAATAAACTTATAAGCTTTATCCAATTCTTTGGCGACGGTCTTATAGCTTCGAGAACAGTATTCTCGCGCCATCCTGTCGTCAATCATCTGATCTCTGGCTAGGAAGTAATCCCGGGTTAGGCAGATCTCATCGAAACGCCTGTGTGTCTTAAGAAATGCCAATATTCCTCCAAACTTTTTGACGTCTCTCTTTTTATCTGACTCTATTAACGCAGAAACGAAAGCCCCTGGGGTAAATTGTATCAGAGACAGTGGCGCAAACCGAACATCTATTACGCAGTGCTCATCCTGCTGTTTCCTAGAATCCTCCTTTTCTATGGAGTCTAGTAGTTCATCTAACCACACAAGTCCCGGAACTTGAGCGAAAGATGTGGGAGTAATAACAAGGATTGCCAAGGCAACCATTACTACCAAAAAATTTTTCATCGTAAATCTCCTTTGCAGAAAAACTGGCCACAAAATGTGGCTATTTATAGATTATAAATGTTCACTAGAACCCCGAACCTTATCAAAAAAACGCATCATTGTCAATGGCACTTAAATTCGCCGTAGCGAATTTTTAGTATAAAAAACAGGAACGCACAATCAACGGGTAAACACTCAACCAAGGGAGGTCTCAACTGTGCGTTCCTTACGAATGAACCGGAGAGTAAGTTCATTCAATGGTTATTCTATTTGTGTTTTTCAATTATGTCAAGTAAACTTCTTAAAGTAACAGTTTTACACCAAACAATATAACAAAGGAGGAAATCGATGGGTGATGCATGTGATACCGAAAAAGGATGGAAAGCAAATTGGGGCATAATAGTCGCAGGGGTTGTCTTACTCACTTTTATTCTGCTAATGCTCTTTCACTCACCAACCCGAAATTGGGTTGAATCTCAGTCAAAAAACACTACCTCAACAGAACAAGCACCCTAAAAAAATTGAGTCTTAATACCCCCGCCAAGATTTGCAAGTGGGGGTATTTTATTACAAAAACCACGATTATTTTGTTGCACTTTGAACTAGAATTTGCGCTAATTGACATACAGTGAATATCTTGCTACGTTACAACTTGATAACCGGAGACTTTTCTCGGGTTATAAACCAAGGAGGAATCATGAGTAGCACATTTAAGAAAATCCACGGATTTTTGGTAGATCTTTTTCCCGACACAGACGCTGCTAAGGGTGAGGAAAACAAAGTCTCCCAAAAATGCCGAGACTCTGTGGGTGAACACCTAAGAGTTGTCAGACTAATCAGGGAAACCGTACAGGATCAGATTGACAACCAAGGTGATTTGAGTACATGGCGCAAAGCTCTTGAGGGCTTACTTGCTGCGGACTTGATGGGAGCTATCACTGATGATTTAGCAAAACTAGTTGCAGTGTTGCCGGCTGAACCAAAAACCCTGGTCTTTGATAAGGACCTAAAGCTTTTCGTACCGATTATGAAAGCCGGGGTTATTTCCCTGGCTAGTTTTAAGCCACTTTTTCGAGAAAGGGGAATTGGTTGTTTAAAGACTGTTCGCAGGGTC
>CAYSJE010000044.1:0-6256 GCA_964431345.1 uncultured Candidatus Saccharibacteria bacterium | reverse complement strand
TTATAATCTCGCTCAGTTGCCCTCGCGAGAGCGGGCGACAGAAGTCATTTCTGAGACAATTGAGATGACGCTGGATAAGGTGAAAATAGATTTGGATCTAGAAATTGCTGAGTACAAGGCTAGTCTAGAAAATAATCAAGAAGAAACGACTGAAGACCAAAGTCCTGCTAGGCAGTTTATTGCACAAGGCATTAATATTGCTTTCCCAAATAGTGATGTGCAATCACTGTCTGTAGAAGAACTAAAAGGCAAGTTTTTACTTAATCTGGCAGTGCCATTCTATGAAGGTGGCACAGATATGATGTTTAATCTAGTAAGTCATCTCGATATCCGCGGAGTTCTTGATGATAGTTTGCAAAATCTCAGCATTTATTCTGATGAAACACATGATCAGATTCAAAGTGTGTTTGTATTATCGCTGATTGTTTCTATTATTTTGCTTATAGGTGTGATATTTTTCAGCTTCGGCTGGGGCAGAATATTTGTACCAGGCCTCCTGCTATTTGCCACTTGTTTGCCGGGATATATTTTAGGAGTACTCAGTCACGATTTACTGACAGAGTTTCAGTTAGCCAAAATAGGGGAGGAAGGATTAGTTAATATCTTCTTAGGTGCCTTACTTGAATCGCTGAAAGGGCAAGTTGCTTCGATTACTGTTTTCTATAGCGTGCTATTTTATATCGGTGTTGCTTTGATGATTGGTGCAGTTGCTGGGCGATATGTTTACAAATATCTAAAAAAGAAAAAAACTTCTAGCGATGACGTTCATAGCTAGGGGTGGGGCAATACGATTAGAATTCACCCAAAGCTGTTTAATGAAAATGGGTTAACTTGAAATTTGTAAATTTATATAATAATTAATAATAAAATATGTCACAAACATTAGGAAATTTAACCAAAGCATTTATTGGCGAAAGCCAAGCCCGTAACAGATATTCCTACTACGCATCAATTGCTAAGAAAGAGGGTTATGAGCAAATCGCCGGGATATTTCTAGAAACTGCTGAGCAAGAAAAAGAACATGCTAAAAGATTATTTGAACTTATTCAAGATCTGAAGGGTGATCAGAATGAAATTAAAATAGAAGCAGCTTCGCCGAATGCTTATGGTACTACAGCTGAGAATTTGCAAGCAGCCGCAGCGGGTGAAAATTATGAGCATACAAAAATGTACCCTAATTTTGCTGACATAGCAGAAGAGGAAGGGCGCAAAGAAATTGCTGCCCGCATGCGGTCAATTGCCACGGCCGAGAAACATCATGAAGAACGATATTTGAAACTTCTTAAAGAAGTTGAAGCAGGAACAGTATTTAAGAAAGACAAAGAAACTACCTGGGTCTGTCGAGAATGTGGGTTTGAACATACTGGGACTGAGCCTCCAAAGGAATGCCCAGCTTGTAAACATGCTCAGGCTTTCTATCAAGTGAAGTGTGAGGTTTATTAAACGTTGCGCTTAAGCGCAACGCTGTCGAGCGTTTTAGAATTGTTCAACAGCCCCGTGCTTAAGCACGGGGCTTTCTGAAATAAATACCTAGTAAACACGTACTATCTAGTGCTAAGCTTTGTTTATGGATAAATCGGCCGACAATCACAGTAGGTCAGATGAAGAGCTAGTTTTGCTAACACTGCAAAACGAGGTTTATTATGCTGATTTAATCGAAAGATACCAAGGGAAACTAAGGCGGTATATTCGCAGAATTTCCAATTTCCCAGAAGAAGATATAGATGATATTTTGCAAGATATTTTCATTAAGGCTTATCAGAATTTGAATGATTTTGATCGAAAACTAAAATTTTCTTCTTGGATTTACAGAATTACACACAACGAAGTAATTAGTAAATACAGAAAATACAAAGCTAGGCCGCAAAATATTATCGCAGTTGATGATGAGAAAATTATAAACAAATTCGCTGCTGATATAAATATTAGTGAAGACATCGACAAGAATTATTTAAAAAAGGCTTTAGTAAAAGTTCTGCAAACACTAGAGCGTAAATACAGAGAAATTTTGGTTTTAAGATATTTTGAAGACAAGAGTTACGAAGAAATTTCTGATATTCTCCGTAAGCCAGTTAATACTATAGGGACACTTCTTAAACGTGCTAAAGAGAAGTTACGGCTAGCAATTTTGAATTCTGACACTAAGTTTTAAATATATGAAGAACATAAGTCAAGATGTATTAGAAAAAATTAAGGATAAACACATCGCGCCCAAACCGAAGTGGCAGTTTACGGCGAAGAATATTGCCATGTGGTCCGCTTTTGGTGTATCAGTCGCTATTGGTAGCTTGGCTTTTAGCGCCGTGCTTTATCGGGTGACAGCAGAGGACTGGGGGATTTATCAGCATTTAGGGCGGGGACCTGTGCCACATTTCTTTATGTCACTACCTTATATTTGGATTCTAGCTGTCGTTGCTTGTGGAGTTTTAGCAATTTACAATTTCAAACATACCAAGAGAGGTTATTGTCATAAACCGGTCTTAGTAATAGTTTCTAGTATTGTGGTTGCCTTAGTTGGTGGGACAATTCTATTTGTAGTTGGCTTTGGGGATCATGTTGACCGTCAGCTTTCTGAACGCAAAATGTTTTTAGGACCGAAAATGCAAATGTGGCAACAAGTAGATAAGGGTTTGTTAGCAGGCGAAATAGAAAGTCTCGAATTTTTCCCTGAGAAAATTATTATAGAAGATTTTTCTGATAAGCAATGGGAAGTGATTTATATAGTAAATGGTTTGCCAGAGCAGGAGTTAAGAGAAGGCATGCGAGTAAAACTGATAGGGGAAGAAGTTGCTGACAATAAGTTTAATGCTATCGAAATTAGACCTTGGCGTTTAAACAGAATGGTAAGTCCGCGAGGTAAATTCAGAGAATTAGAAAAACCTGAAATAAATTTTGCGCAGTAGCGTATTAGCTAGTGAAGGGCCCAAAATTAATTAGTAAAACCAATTTATGAGAAACAAGAAAATAATTATCCCAGTAATTGCAGCGGCTATTGCTGCAGCGGCTATCGGTACAATTTCAGTAGTTAATGCAGAGAGTTTCGGTCACGGTATAGGTGGCGAGAATCATGAAGAAATGCGGACAGCTATCGAAAATGATGACTATTCATCTTGGAAAGATGCGGTGAATACTCATGCTGAGGGATTTTCTTCGGAAGAAAATTTTAACAACATGAAACAGATTCATAATTTGATGGAAGAGGGCGAAATTGATGAAGCCAGGCAGATGCGAGAGGATCTTGGCATGGGCATGAAGGGTGGGCATCGTGAAGAAATGCAGGTCGTCAGAGGTGCGGTTGAGAATAAAGACTATGAAGCTTGGAAAACGGCTATGGAAGAAAAGCTTGTTGACAGATTTGCGAAAATAGAAACAGAGCTTAATGAAGATACGTTTAATCAATTAGTCAAAGCTCATGAAGCTATGCAGGCTGGTGATATAGATGAAGCTCGTCAGATTAAAGAGGATCTCGGATTACCTATAAGAGGTGGTAAAAGTATGCGTGGTGGAATGGGAATGGGCGGATTCCATAATCAAAAGTAGAGTCTAGATATCATTAGAGCAGAACAACCCTATTATGAGTGGGGTTGTTTTGTTATTTCTGAATTTGGTTCTATAATGAAATATGGTGCTATTTTATGCGTTATGCTTATAGATTATGTTAGGAGAATTTACACTTATTATGCTAGCTGCGGGTAACGGCGAGCGCTTGCAGGTAGGGAAATCAAAGGCTCTGGTAGAATTGGCTGGGCAGACTATTTTAGAGCGCTCCCTTAGCAAATTCCAAAACATTTCTCGGATCAATCAAAAAATCATTGTTGCTAGTCGAGCTGATTTTGATGTGGTGAAAAAAATAATTGGTGATAAAGACTTGTTGGTTGAGGGTGGAGAGCGTCGTCAGGATTCTGTTAGAAATGCATTGCGAGAAGTGCAAACAAAATATGTTGTGATTCACGAAGCCGCTCGTCCATTTGCAACACGAGAAGTCATTAATAGCGTCCTTGAGGCTACAGCTAAGTATGGAGCCGCAACGGCTGCTGTGCCAGTTATTGATACTATTAAACTGAGACAGGGCGATAAGATTTCTAAAAGCCTAGTGCGCGATAAACTCTGTGCCTTGCAGACTCCCCAAGCCTGTTATACAGATTGGCTTCGGGAGGGTTTCGATAAATTCTCTGAAGAGGATATTACGGATGACACAGAACTAATTATGCGCTTGGGCAAAGCAGTGCATTTAGTAGATAGCTCACCTGATAATTTCAAAATTACTTATCCTAGAGATTTAATAATTGCTGAGGCGTTAATTTAACAGCATTTTTCAATCAAGATGCAAAAGCGCAAGATTGCTATTCTCGGTTGCACCGGTTCAATTGGTTCCAGTGCTATCGAAGTTATACGTGCTAATGAAAACTTGGAATTAGTCGGGCTCTCGGTAAATAAATCTTATCGAGAGATGTTTAAGCTTGCGAAAGAATTTGGAGTTAGATTTTTACATATTGCTTCTAGTAAAATTTATGATCAAGCCACTGAGCATCTGCCATCAGAAGCTAAACTGTTTAGAGGTGAAGCCGGATTGGGTGAATTTATTGAAATCACGGATGCCGACATAGTTTTGTCTGGAATAGCTGGTGCGGCTGGTCTACCAGCAACTCTATCTGTTTTGCGCACAGGCAAAACTCTCGCTTTGGCTAACAAGGAATCATTGGTTGTGGCTGGGGATTTAGTCAAGAAAGTTTCCCGTGAAAACAAAGCTCAGATTATTCCCGTTGATAGTGAGCATTCAGCCATATATCGTCTTCTTCGGGGGCAGACCAAGAAATCAGTAAGGAAAATTATTCTGACAGCGTCTGGTGGGGCGTTTTTGAATCGAGATTTAAGTTCGCTAAAAAATATTACACCTGCCGAGGCGACTAGTCATCCTAATTGGTCTATGGGGAAAAAAATTACGGTCGATTCTTCGACTATGTTTAACAAGGCTTTGGAAATTATTGAGGCGCACTATTTGTTTGATATGCCAGCCAGTAAAATTAAGGCAATTATTCATCCGCAATCGATTGTTCATGGTTTGGTCGAATTTACTGATGGCTCTATGAAGGCAGACTTGAGTACGCCAGATATGAAAGTTCCGATTCAATATGCGCTTCAATATCCTAATTCCCCAGAAGTTAATTATCAGTCATTGTCGCTTAGCAAAATAGGGAAATTAGACTTTCAAGAGATAGATCAAAAGCGTTTTCCTGTTTTGCAACTAGGCTATGAGATAATTAGAAAGAAATATGGGGCTGGTGCAATTACGAATGCTGCAGATGAAGAAGCGGTAAGATTATTTCTCGAAGAAAAAATACCTTATTTGGCAATTACAAGATTAGTTAGCAAAGTCTTGTCAGCAGCGCCAAAATTTAATGAGCAATCTTTGGATGATTTACAAGCTGCTGATCAGTGGGCAAGAGTAAGAGTAAAAGAATTTGCACAACACGATGTCAAATAATATTCTCCAATCTATCAAACAAACCACTGGGGCTCAGAGTCAAGATGAGGCTTGGCAAATTATTACTGATCATAATTTCGTTAATACACTTACATGCAACTAGAAAATCTTTCTAAAACACTATCAAGTGAGCCAGCCTTTCGACTTAAGCAAGCCGAGCATTTTGTATGGCAAGAATTAGGAGAGGATTGGGTTGAGGCAACAGTTTTTTCGAAAGCTTTGCAAGAAAAACTGAATACCGAATGTTCTCTTGAGATAGAAGCCCGTGTTGAAAAATCAAAACAAGATTTATCGATGAAAGCGGTGATTACTTTGTTTGATAATCAAAAAATTGAGACGGTTTTGTTACCACATGATGACGGGCGTAATACTGTTTGTATTTCTTCGCAAGTTGGTTGCGTTTTAGGTTGTAAATTTTGCTACACTGGGCAAAATGGTTTTACAAGAGATTTAAGTAGCTTAGAAATTGTCGAACAAGTTTTATTTTGGCAGCGATTGCTAAAAGAAAAAAAACAGCATGTTAAAAACATAGTTTTTATGGGGATGGGTGAACCACTGATGAATTATGACAATGTAATGCAGGCTATAAATATTTTGCATGATGAAAACAAACTTAATCTAAGTGCGCGATCTATTTCTGTCTCGACTATTGGTATTCCAGAAAAGATCAGGCAATTTGCTGACGAAAATCTGCCTCTTAATTTGGCTATATCCCTGCATGCACCAAATGATAAATTGCGTGAAGAAATTATTTCTCTGAATAAAAAATAT
>CAYSJE010000043.1:0-6319 GCA_964431345.1 uncultured Candidatus Saccharibacteria bacterium | reverse complement strand
TTTTCGCATTCTCTTGTCGTCAAAATTGAGGACAACTGTATCATCAGAATTAATCGCTTGGACCAATTTACTTTTCTCCTCAGCAATTTGCTCAATACTCTTAAAGAATTCTAGATGAGATGACCCAACAGTACTAATAACGCCAACATGAGGTTTAACAATCTTTAGAAGATAATCCATATCACCCTGCCGATCAACTCCCATTTCTAGCACTAGAGCTTTAGGATAATCACTGAGAAAAAGTGATCGCCAAGTACCCTTTACCAAAATACCAAACCAAGCAAAAAGAGATCTCCCCCCAGTCTCAAAGTTCAGAATTGTTAACGGTACTCCAAGTTCATTGTTGTAGTTTTTCTGACTTCGCCAAGTGGAGTACTTTGACTGCAAAATAGTATAAATAGCCTCTTTTGTAGACGTCTTACCAACACTACCGGTCACCCCGATTACTAGAGGTTTTTTTCGTTTCACAAGATAGCGTGCTAATAAACGTAGGTAATTCTCAATAGATTTTTTGAAGATATCCATTTTAGTCTGATTTTATTCTGTAGGAGCAATACCTTTATAGGCTAGGTATTCTTCTGCTATTCGTTTGAACAAAGGAGCCGCAACTGTCGCACCCGCCACTTCATCCCCGACTACATTGTCTATTTTAACTAACATGATAAACTCCGGGTTGTCAACCGGAAATCCAATAAACGAGACTATTTTCTTGTTTGGATCATAACCCGCTTTTGCTTCTGCCGCAACTTGGGCTGTACCAGTTTTGCCAGCAATTTCATAGCCTTCAACATCACCAGGTTTCGCAAATCCATTTTCCACTGCACTTCGCATAATAGCCGTCATGGTAAGGGCTGTTTTCCCGTCCACAACTTGCCGCACAAATTCAGGCTCAAAATCCTCAATAGTCCCATCATCATGCATCACTCCTTTGACAAGATGAGGTCGCATCATTTTACCATTGTTAGCGAGAGCTGCGACCGAGGTAATTAGCTGAATTGGCGTTACTGTTAACCCCTGACCGTAACCAGAAGTCACTACATCAATTTCTTTCCATTCATCTGTATCTTTAATGTAATTCTCTGATTCGCCTGCCAAATCGATTCCAGTTAATTCTCTAAATCCAAATTTGTCTAAATATTCGCTGATAATATCTGGACCCATTGTTTGAGCAATCTGAGCCATACCAATATTGTCAGATTTTTCTATAATCTCTGTGACGGTCATATCACCATAGGATTTGTTTTCATAATTGTAAACTGTGTATTTCCCAATTGTCATTGATCCACTATCGTGAAAAGTCGTTCCTGGGGAAATTCTACCAGTATCTATCCCAGCGGCAACTTGCAAAACTTTAAATGTAGAGCCCGGTTCATACCGATCAAAAATAGCCCGATTATTGAAATAACTAATATCTTCAACTTCACTAAAATTATTTGGGTCATAAGTCGGAAAATTGGCCAAAGCAATTATTTCTCCAGTCGCGGGTTTCATCATTATAACCGTGCCGCTTCCTGCATTAAACTTCTCGACTGTTTCTTGCAGAGCTTCTTCGGCTTTGAATTGGACAGCCCTATCAATTGTTAAAATAAGATCATCCCCATCTTGAGCTTCAACTAATGACCTATCGCCTAGTGGCAGCCACTGCCCCTGAGCATCCTTTTCGGCCATTAGCTCACCTCGCTGCCCTGATAATTCTTCCTCATAGAATTGTTCTACCCCCATTATCCCAGAAAGTTTGCTATCAGCATTGTATCCATAATATCCCAAAATATGAGCGGCTAAATCTTTGTTTGGATAAAACCGTACACTTTGTGACTGCAAACGAATTCCAGCTAATTCCACATCCCTAATTCTGTCAGCCTGACCTTTATCCAATTTATCGGCAATTGGCTGATAAGGATCTTCTTTATCATCACCAATTTTCTCTTTTATCTCCCCCTCTTCCATATTAACAATGTCTTTTAGCTGCCTGGCAGCTTCATCTTTGTCCTCAACTTCGCGTGGAACAGCATAGAGAATTGATAAGTCTTTATTAGAAGCCAACGTGAAAATGCCTGATGGCGAACTCGAATCCTGAAGAATAATATCACCCCTTTCTGGAATTAATTCAGCATAAAGCTCATGCTGATCTTTGGCAAGTTCCTGATATCGACTGCCGGAAGCAATTTGCACAGAAAAAAGCCGGAAAGTAATTAATCCCACAATTACAAATGAGAGGACCAACAATACTGTGATTCGGTCCCCTTTAGAAGGTGTTTTATTCTGTTTTGCTAAACGACTCTTGCGGCTTACCATATATTATCTCACAGCAATTTGGCCGTCTTTCTTGTCTATGAATTTGATATCCTGAGCTTTGGTAGGGACATAACTAGATTTATCCTCACCAACTTGCCCCACATTTTCCTTGATAGTTTCCAGAGAACTTTCTTTGTCTATTTCCAATTGCAAATTTTTGTTCTCCTTCTGTAGGTCAGCTATTTCGCTTTCTATCTCGCCCATTTTGTATCCCTCTGCTGAGATAGAGCTTACCTGCAATAGGTAAAATAAGCAAATTGTGGCAATTAGAAAAACAGCTATGTAACCTAATGTAACAGGGCCCGCCTGAAGATTACGACGCAAAGTTTTTTTACGTTGTCCTGATTTTGAGGACTTCAATGATGGAGTAAGATTCAAATAATGTGCCATTTTTGTTTTAGATAATTTTTTTGATTGATCTTAACTTTGCACTGCGCGATCGTGGATTATTTTTTATTTCTGCCTCAGTAGGCAGAATTGGTTTCTTGGTAAGAATTTCCAACTGGGCCTGGTGCCCACATCGACAAACTGGTAATTCTGGAGGACAAACGCAATTTTTAGATTCGTGCTTGAATGTTTGTTTAGCAATTCTATCTTCCAAAGAATGAAAAGAAATTACTACTAATCTCCCCCCCTTTTTTAACAAAGTAATTGCTTGTGGTAAAGCTTTTTCTAGCTCCCCCAATTCATCATTAACTGCGATTCTGAGAGCCTGGTAAACTTTCGTCGCTGGATGAATGTTTCTGTTCTGGAATCTACCTGGAATTGCCCGCAAGATTGTCGCTGTCAAATCATCTGTTGTGATAATTGGCGTTTCCTCACGTCCACGAACAATTTCTCTAGCAATTCTTCGAGCAAATCTCTCCTCTCCATAATCACAAAACATCTTTTCCAAATCTGCTTCCTGCGAATCAGCTAGAATCTCAGCTGCGGTCAGACCATTGCTCGAGCCCATTCGCATATCCAAACTTTCAGTGCCTTTGAAACTGAACCCTCTTTTTGAATCTTCTAGCTGCAGGCTAGACAAACCCAGATCGAACAAAACACCATCTACTTCTGTAAAATCATTGGCTAAGGCAATATCACTTAAATTGCTGAACCGATCTTCTACAAAAGTAACTTGCCCTGACCATTGATCTAGATTGGCTTTCGCTTTTTCAATCGCAGCTGCATCTCTATCAATTCCCAAAACTTTTCCTTGAGGCCCAATTTTTTCTAGAATTCTTCTTGTGTGCCCACCCTCTCCCAAATTAGCATCAACAATCTT
This sequence comes from uncultured Candidatus Saccharibacteria bacterium, assembly GCA_964431345.1. Taxonomy (GTDB): domain Bacteria; phylum Patescibacteriota; class CALEFQ01; order CALEFQ01; family CALEFQ01; genus CAYSJE01. The sequence goes on along the minus strand of CAYSJE010000043.1, from coordinate 2,757 downwards.
CATCCCTGGCTTCAAACTTGTCCTCGCGGACAAGTTTAAATATTCCAACGTTTCATCGACCATCACAGGTACATGCATATTTTTGTAAATCTAAACTCCTAATTCTCCCATGCGTTCAGCTATATCATCGCTATTCTTCTCAGTGGTTATCTTATAAGCTTCCCATTTCGATTCATCCCAGATTTCAATTCTACTATATAAACCTGCTACGATAGCTTTTTTAGTAACCCCAGCGAATTTACGTAAATATCCAGGTACTACTACTCTACCCTGCGTATCGAGATCAACATCCATAGCACCTGCCAGCATCAAGCGAGCAAAAGCCCGTGAATCTTTCTGCCCTAACGGCAAAGCCATCAGTTTTTCAGCTAACTTTTCCCATTCTCTTTTGGTATAAATAAACAAACAATTATCTAGACCTCTAGTAATCACAGCGCCCTTTGTAAGATCACGTCTAAATTTAGACGGTATTGCTAGCCGCCCTTTTTGATCAACAGAGTGTTTAAATTCGCCGATAAACATGGTTTACCTCGTTATTATTAGGAGTTGTCCACAAAAGGGCTACTTTGTCCCCACTTTTATCCACTTCTCACCCCTTATTACCATTATACACCACAAACAATATCTCTTCAACCACTTAAAAATCCCCAAACTGGGGAAAACAAAAACAGCCTATTATACAATTTACTACTAAATTACCAGCTAACTATGACTCTTTTGACAAGTGTGTACCTAGTAAATCCAAAGCCTGGTAGCCAAATTTTTCTCTAATGTTATCTACTGATTGATTTAATCTTTTATGCTTCGCCTGCTCTACTCCCTCAAGCATATCAAAAATGCTAGATTGCTCCCTAGAATTCTCTAAATTGCTAAACCCAACCCCAATTAATCTAATTAATCGCTTTTGATTATTCACTGTTTTTTTGAATAAACATTTTGCTTCACGTAACAAATCACTAACCGTATCAGTCATTAGCATTAATTTTTTACTACTCGTAATAGTCGTAAAATCATGGTATCTAATTTTGAGCTTTATTTCCCGAGCCTTCATTCCCTGATTACGCAAATCATAAACTGCTCGCTCAACCAATCTAACTAAAGTAATTCTAAGTTTCTTCAAATCATCTGTATCAGTTGGGAAAGTTGTCTCGCGAGAAACAGATTTTTGCGAAGCTGAAGACTTTGCAAACCAAGCCTCATTTTCACCATGCGCCTGGCGCCAAAGATTCAAACCATGCTTACCCCAATTATCAATGAAAAATTTCTGGTCTTTGTTTTGGATATCACCGAGATTATGAATTCCGAGTGTATGTAATTGCTTAGCACTTTTAGGTCCAATGCCTGGTAAATCTCTAATCGGGAGTGGCGCTAAAAATTTTGCCTCAGAGCCTTTTGCAACGTAAGTAAGTCCCCTAGGTTTTTTGAAATCACTTGCTACCTTAGCCACTACTCTAGTAGAAGCAACGCCTACAGAACAAGTAAGCCCAGTTTCCTCTAGAATTTTACTTTGAATTTCTAGGGCCGCTTTCCTAACATCAGGATACAGCAGACGACAATCAGCCATATCCAAAAAAGCTTCGTCTAGTGACCCCATACTTACTCTGTCAGTATAGCGTAAAAAAATATCTCGCATTAGACGAGAAAAATGCTTGTAAGCTCTAAAATTTCCATGCAAGAAAACTCCATTAGGGCACAATTGACCAGCCTTCTGTGATGGCATACCAGCATGAACACCAAATTTACGAGCCTCATAACTCGCCGAAGATACCACTCCTCGCTCCCCTGGTCTTGAGCCAACGATCACAGGCAAACCCTTAAGTTCAGGATCAAGTACCTGTTCAACTGAAGGGAAAAACGCATCCATGTCAGCGTGAATAATCATAGTGGGGATTTAGTTTTTAGAAAGTTATCAGTAAAAGCAATGTAGTAACAGTTGAGGCAATTCCGAGAATAATGCCAAACAGAAAAGGACGGGTGGCTCGAGGACGAGATTCTGATTCCTCCATTTTATTTAGTTGTCGCCATGTTATAACCATAAATTTTTACTAAATTATCTTTCTGGTTTTACAATTTCAGGGGTGAAATCAAGTTGATGTTCTGGAATTCCCAGTGATATACCGTACCTAGTTACTTCTTTATATTGCCCTGGTCTGGTTCTATCAACGACAAATATTTTATTCGGATAAATTACATAATGATATTTATCGTTTTTGAAATCAGCGTACCAATGGTTGTGAGTAGTATCGAATGATTTGCTAACTTCTTCTGCTATTCTTTTAATTTCATCTTTAGAAATAATCCCAGTATGTAGAGTCCATTTTTCTAAATAAGGAGTTTCGTGCTCTATTGTTACATCTTCTACTTTTGTCTCCATAACTTTAATATCAGATAAAACACTCTTATCAGCGAGACTTTCCTCTATAATTGTACCTTTGTAACTACACATAATTAGTATTTTCTCATTAAACCGACCATTCGTCCCTGGATCTGTAAATCATTTTTCACAAAGATAGGATCCATATTTGAATTAGCTGGTTCTAATCTTACGCGCTTAGCTTCTTTATAGAATCTTTTTAAAGTTGCTTCTTTACCATTGAGTAGTGCTACTACAATATCTCCATTATTGGCAACTTCTCGACGCTCTATTACTACGAAGTCGCCATCGAATATTCCCTCTTCAATCATCGATTCGCCTTTAACTTGTAATACATAGTGATTATCACTTGCCCCTAGCATTCTTTTAGAAACTTCTATTCT
>CAYSJE010000042.1:0-6441 GCA_964431345.1 uncultured Candidatus Saccharibacteria bacterium | reverse complement strand
TTCAGGGTCTCCATCTTTTTGTAAGGTAAATTCCCTCATACCTAAACTGCCTCCATCACTTTAACATTCTTCTCCCCCATTTCTTCATTATACTTTTCAGTGAAAAAGTCTCGGACAAATTGTTTTAGTTTCTCAAAATCTACAAACTGAGCTGACTTAGCAGCCACAGCGATCATGGCTGTATTAGGCAGATTCTTGCCTAGAATTTCTTCGGCAATTTCTGAGGCATTAATAAATTCTTTGTTCCCTACAAAATCTATATCTAAAATTTTTGGGGAATTTATGAATAAGTGGCCAGTTGATTTCAGACCTTGAATAACATTTTCCGAAGAAATTAGAGTCGGGTCAATTACTATGACAGTATCCGGATCAGAAATACTATAGTGAATTCTAATTGGCTCATCACTTATTCTTACAAAAGCCTGCATAGGTGCGCCAGTGCGCTCGGGACCATAGCTCGGAAAAGCTTGAACAAATTTCCCTGAGGCAAAAGCGGCCTCAGCTATAAAATGCGCGGCAGATTTTGCACCTTGCCCTGCTCGAGCATGAATTCTAATTTGATAGATGTTTTGCATTGGCATAAATAATCGTGGTGTAGGGGCGGGTCGTGACCCGCCCTATCGCTAACCTGACGAGGGCGACTCTCGAGTCGCCCCTACATTACGAACAATTATTCTCCCTTTTTCAAAGGATCATATCCCTTTCTCACTTCTTCCCCGTCTTCGTAAGTATCTCCGTCAGTATCCCCATTTTCTGGATCAGTATTGTACTCCCGCTCTTCTGAGTCTGTTAAGCCATCATTGTCTGTGTCAGAATCAGTCGGGTCTGTAACACCATCAGCTTCTTCTTTGTCATTGATACCATCATTATCTGTGTCAACTTTCAAATGATTAGTACCCAAACTTTGCTCCTCACGATCAGTTAGCCCATCACCGTCACTATCCGAAGCTTCTGCCCCTGCTTCATCAGGAGGAAGACTAATATTGGTCAAAGCCTGCTCTTCCTCGCTACGCAAATCCTCGCAAGTAAAACCAAGTCCCATCAAAGAGACCATACACGCACCGAGAACTATGATTACGGTGATTTGCTTTATACTAAACATTGAGTAAGTTTAAAGTTTCCCTAGCAATCAACTGACCTTCCCCAGATTGCAAAGATAAGATAGGAATATTTTTTAGAAAGCTTAGCTCTTTTATTGTTTCATCTCTAATTAATTCACTGCCAGAACCAATTGATCCTGTGAAAACAAGAGCATCAACTTTTCCAAGTACAGCAAAATAGGAACCCAAAAATTTTCTGAGCTGATAAACATAAATATCAACAGCCCGCCTCGCTTTATCATTGCCTCGCTCAGCTGCCAGAATAATATCTTGCATACCACCCTTTGTGCCGGCTAGCGCACACATGCCACTTTGTTTGTTTAGAAGATCATAAACTTCATCCTCTCTAAGCCCTGCTTCTTTTTGTAAAAATAAAGGGATGGCTGGATCGATATTACCACAACGAGTCATCATGATTAAGCCTTCAAGAGGTGTGAAACCCATACTGGTATCTATTGCTATACCTTTTTCTATAGCTGTAATACTTGATCCACCTCCTAAATGCATTGTTATAATGTTTATTTCGCTTGGCTCTTTACCAAGTTGCTCAGCAGCTTTTTCCATAACAGATTGATGAGAAATTCCGTGAAACCCATATCTTCTAATCTTGTGTTCATCAGCTAAGTCTGGTGGCAAAGCATATCGATAAGCTTTCTCTGGCATGTTTTTATAGAAAGCTGTGTCAAAAACTGCGATATTCGGCTTATCCTCACCAAAACTCTGCCAACTAGCCTTGATACCCGCCAGGCCAGCTGGATTATGCAAAGGAGCGAGCTTACTATAGTCCTCTAATTTATTTAAAATAGTTTCATCTACTATAATTGGCTCAGAAAATTCTCCTCCACCATGCACTATTCTATGACCGACAGCCTTTATTTTTTCTTTCCCTAATTCGTCTAGCATAATAGAAAAAGCTGCGTTATGATCAGCCACCGCCCTGCCTATGCCAGTAACTTTGTCTTCTCGTACCAACTCAAGACCCTCAGTGAAAACTGAGTATTTGAGCGACGTACTGCCTGAATTTATTACGAGAATGTGTGACATATTATTTACTAATCAACTCCCCTTCATCTCCTTCTTTTACTCCGAGTGCATTTGCTTCATCTGTATCTAGATGAACGTTTGCAGTATATGTATCTTTAATTCTTACAACTATTTTGTCTAGCTCTCCAGCTCTCTCACTCTCAACTCTGAGTCCAACTTCTTGCCCTTCTTCTAAACTAAGACCTTCTGCCTCAGCTGGCGAGACATGCAGGTGACGCTTGGCAATAATCATACCCTCTTCTAAATCTACCCTGCCCTGTCCTGTAAGTAAAGACACTGAAGCTGAGTCGCTGAGATCACCAGATATTTTTAGAGGCACATCTGTTTTGAGCTCTCTCGCATCTGTTAGAGAAATTTCTACTTGAGTCTGCTTTCTAAAAGGCCCGAGAACCCTGACTCTCTCTATTTTATTCTCACCGACTTGCAAATCTACTTTGTGATCAGACGCGAATTCGCCCTTTTGGCTCAGATCTTTGAGCTTAGTAAGTTCTATTTCCTCACCAAAAAGTTTGATGAAGTGTTCTTCACTGAGATGAACATGGCGGGCTGAGATTTCGATATTAACTTTTGGCATATGATTAAATTGATTCTAATTCAACTTTCTCAACTAAACTTTCAATCTCATCTAGCTTCATCAATCCTCTTTGTGCTCCCCATTCTCTCGTCACTGCTCCCGAATTTATGATAGCCATTCTAAGTGCTTCTTCAGGATCTTTGTCCAAAATTAAACCGGCAGTGTAAGTCGCGCCAAAAGTATCCCCTGTACCAACAGTATCTATCGCCTCAAATTTCATGATGTCTGCGTGATACGCTTCGTTATTTTCGCAAGTGATTAGATAAGCACCTTCGATGCCAGCGGTTATGATTACTTGCTTAGGGCCTAGAGCACACAGTTTTTCCAAGCTTAACCTAATCATATCATTTGGCTCGCGATTTAGCACTCGCAAAATTTCTTTTGCTTCTGATTTATTTATTATTAGCACTTCTGTTTTGTACAATAAATCTGTGAGTTCTGACATGGCGGCAATCTGAGTTGAGCCTGGATTCCAAACTACAGAATACTGATCAGCTAGTTTAGTAATCTCAGAAATATCCTCGCGCCAATTATCGCCTGTCTGATGAGTTACATATAGCCATTCTGCTTTTGGCAAATTTACCTCAGCAAGATTTAGATTATCGCTCGCTCCTTTGTAATTAAATCCCAAATGCTCGCCCTCTCCTTTATCATGTAATTGCACAGATAAACCTGTTTGTTGATTATGAGATTGTTTTACTAGTGATTTTTGGATTTTGTATTTAGATAATCGTTCTAAGATTTCCTCACCAGGTTTATCTTGCCCAACTTTAACAAAAGGCATCACCTTAATACCTAGCTTCGCTAGAACAATGGCGGTATTAACTCCTCCCCCGCCTAAATGCCGATGAATTTCATTGACAGGGATTTTTGAATCTGGAGGGAAACCCAAAACAGGTGGATTTTCTGAACATTTCTTTCCACCTGAGACCTCACAAAAAATATCTTGTAAGGCGCTACCAATTGTAATTATGTCTAACATTAATCTACTAAACTTCTACCTGTCATGAAGTCAGGTTTTTCTATTTCCATTAAATATAGCAATGTTGGTGCAACGTCTTGAAGTACACCATAAGGCACCCCTGGAATAAAACCCATTTGGATTGCCGAAGGCTGATAGTTTTTTCTTTCATATTCTGGCGCGATTACCAGAAATGGGACAGGGTTCGCTGTGTGCTCTTTGATAAGCTCACCTGTTTGGGGATCACGCATACGTTCACAATTTCCGTGATCAGCTGTAATGACAACGGCTCCACCCAAACCTAAAACACTATCAACTAATCTACCAATGCAAGTATCAACTATTTTCAAAGCTTCTTTGGCTGCCGGAATATTACCAGTGTGACCAAGCATATCAGGATTCGCATAATTAACTATAGCAAAGTCATATTTTTTTGTTTCAAGTTTCTGCAATAATTGATCAGTCAGGGGAATCGCACTCATTTCTGGAACTTGATCATAATCTGCCACGTCTTTTCTAGAATGAACTAGTAAAAATTCCTCACCATCATAAGGCTCAGGATTTCCCCCATCAAAAAACGAAGTTACATGAGCAAATTTTTCTGTCTCAGCAGCATGTAATTGTTTCATATCTAGCTGACTTATTATTCTAGCCAGCGGGTATTCGATATGCTGTTCTGGAAAAGCAATGTGCATCGGCAGATTAACCCCGTAATCAGTCATAGCTACATAATACAAATCTTTTAGTCCGCCCTGGCGGTCAAATTTCTCAAAACCAGGAAGCATGATAGCCTGACTAATTTGCCTGGCTCGATCAGTTCTATAATTAAAGAATATAACCGAATCATTGTCTTTGATAGGCACATATGGTTTCTGTTTCGAACCGATTACGACTGGCGGAATCATGCCATCACCAATATCTTTGCGATAAGCATCATCAATTGCCTGGGCTGCTGTGGTATATTTTGGGCCTTTGCCAAAAACCATTGCATCATAAGCTAATTGAATTCTTTCCCAACGCTCATCTCTGTCCATTGGAAAATATCTACCAGCCATTGTAACAATTTGACCAATGCCAACAGTCTCTATTTTTTTCTCTAATTCTGTAATATAGTTTTGAGCTGTTTTTGGCGGGACATCGCGGCCATCAAGCCAGGCATGGATATAAACATTTTCTAACCCCTGATCTTTGGCTAAATCTAATAACGCATACAAATGCTCGTTATAGGCATGGACTTTACCAGGACTAACAAGTCCCATGATATGCAAATTTGAATTCTTCTGCTTGGCGTTATTAATAGCTAGTAGGAACTCTTGGTTTTGAAAGAATGATCCGTCTCTGATAGCACTGTTAATTCGAACCACGTCTTGGAAAACTGTGAACCCTGCCCCCATGTTCATATGACCAACTTCAGAATTTCCCATTTCCCCCCAATCTAAACCAACCGCTTCCCCAGCAGCTTGCAGGGTTGTAGAAAAGTATTCTTGCTCTAATTTTTTAATTACAGGAATATCTGCCTGGGAAACTGCATTACCTGGAGAAGGCTCTGCAATTCCAAAACCATCCAGAATGGCCAGGACAACAGGCTTGTATTTTGTTGTAGAGACAGGAGCCACGTTAAAATATTAAAACTAAGATATTAGGAGTTCCCGGCATATCTGGCATTAGTACCTAACTCTGATTCTATTTGCATTAGGCGATTGTATTTGACTACTCTCTCACTGCGAGAAGGAGCGCCACTTTTGATACGAGGTGCATTTACAGCAACTGCTAAATCAGCAATGAAACTATCAACAGTCTCTCCAGATCTATGCGAAACAAACGAGCTCATATTATTTTGATAAGCCAGAGCAATAGTTTCATATGTCTCTGAAAGACTTCCTATCTGATTAATCTTCACTAAGACAGAATTACATGCCTGATTATCTATGGCTTTCTGGACTCGCTCTTTATTTGTTACTAAGAAATCATCACCAACAACTTGGACCTTGCCACCTATTTTGGCATTCAAATCTTTCCAGCCCTCAAAATCATCTTCAGCTAATCCATCTTCGACAGAAATCAATTGATAATCATCAACCCACGTAGCTAGCAATTCTACCATTTCTTTGCTAGAAAAATCTTTTTTGCTCTTGCCAATTGTCATTGTATATTTCCCATCTTTGTAGAATTCTGAGGCCGCAATATCAGTCGCAATACCAATTTCTTTGCGTGGCTCATAGCCTGCGCGCTGAATAGCTTCTTTTAGAATCTTAAATGCTTCTTCATCATTATCCAGATTCGGTGCGATTCCAGATTCTAATGATGGCGCAAACCCGCCTTCGTTACCAACATTGGTAGATTCGCCTTTTTCTTGCAAATATTTTTCTAGTACATGAAAAGTCTCAGCGCCATATCTGACTGCCTCATGAAAATTAGAGGCACCCACCGGCCCAATCATAAATTCCTGTACATCAAGATTATTATCGGCGTGCTCTCCACCATTTATTACATTGAACATTGGCACAGGCAAAACATATCCTTCTATTGGATAATACGCCATGAAAAACTCGCGCAAATAAGCATATAAAGGCATTTTACGAGAGATAGCGGCTGCTTTGGCACAAGCAATAGAAACAGACAAAATTGCATTGGCACCTAGCTTTCCTTTGTTGGCAGTACCGTCCAAATCAATCATGACTTGGTCAATATCTCGCTGATCGAACACATCGAAGCCGTTCAATTCGTCCGCCAAGATATTGTTGACGTGATCTACCGCTTTG
>CAYSJE010000041.1:0-6450 GCA_964431345.1 uncultured Candidatus Saccharibacteria bacterium | reverse complement strand
ATTGGCTTGATGCCTGCGTCTTTGGCAATTTGCCAGAATTTGAAAGCGGCATAAAGTGAGCCATGATCAGTGACAGCGACAGCCGGCATGTTATACTCTTTGGCTTTCTCTACCAAATCTTCCAGCTTAGTTAAGCCGTCTAGGAGCGAGTATTCAGAATGGACGTGAAGATGGACGAATTGAGGCATAAAAAATAGAGAGAATGATGACCCTGAACCATTTGCTTAAAGCTTTAGGTTCAGGGTTGGTTTCTCTCTATTTTAGTGGAAATTTGGGGTTACTGCAAGGATTCGGGATTGGGCCAGTGATTGCTATACTTGCTCCCACTGGTAGGGGCGGACATGCGAGTCCCGCCCCTACACGATTCTTGTCTGACATGGTCTGTTGTAGGGGGTGACTCGCATGTCGCCCCCTACCAGAAATGGTTTCGTTTTTGATCTTTAGCAGATTTACGCCTTTACTGGATTTTCAAATGACTAAACGTGAGTTATTTGCATAAAAAAGAGGTCGTTTGCTGCAAAACGACCCCGTATGTTCACAAAATTATTCAGTGGGCTCGATTAACTCGAGCTCCCGCAGAACTAATTCGATGTGCGGATTCTTTTCTAGCCATAGAATTTCTTGTTTGCAAGCACTGGCGTTTCTCAAAGAATCTCCTCGACCCTTGAGGTACTCTGGGTCTTTTACTGATAAGATTGCTTCTGCATAGTAGCTTTCTAAGAGTTCACGAAGCTTCGTGAACTCTTCTGGAAGCCCCACTAGTTGCTCCATGCCCAATCCGTATTGCTTGGCATATTTAAAGTAGTGAAGTATAAGGAGATCCTTTTCCAGCTTTCTTCTTTCGAGCTCTCCGATAAATAGATCTTTTAGGTTTGGGGATTCACCTTGGTAAATTATCCCTTTACTAAATTTCCCATTTTCCTTTTGTACAATAGTCTGTAAATCTCTACGACTATTTTTTTTCCCTGCCAAAAACTTAAACATAGTATTCCTCCTTTGAAAAAGAACCACCTACCTGAACTTGATATTTTCGTATCAAGGTGGACGACAGGCAGATGGTGTTCAATGTATGATTGTACTTTTATCAGTACGTTGGGGATATTTCATCGGCCCAGTTTCTGAGCATTTCAACAGTGACCGCTGGTAGCGTTTGTTTTTCGCCCTGGGCTTTTAGTAGAGCCAAAACGCTCATTAGCTTGACGGTTGCGGCGGCTGTGGTCATATCGCGTAAATTAACGATATTCCTTTCGGCAACAGCTTGGGCATCTTCGTCATGTCCCTGCATGACTCCACTGGCACCGGATTCTCCACAGCTTGATGTCAGGTAAAATGGAAATTCACTTTCGAGAACCTTTTCCAGTACATTCTTCACAAAACTCATCGGTAAGGCTCCCGATCCGTATGTTTCGATAATCATTCCTTGATCAGACTTGGTCGCAACCATTTGAGCCACTGATTCGAAGTTCATACCGGGAGTCAGCTTCACAGTTGTGACACTTTTGCTGAAATGTGGTTGAAAAATTAATTCGTATTTCATTGCGCCTGATCGGCGTCTGACACCTGGTTTCAGTTCAACATTGTTTCCACCTGCGCAGAAGAATCCCAGTGGTCCGGTAACTCGCGCTTCAAAGACGTCCATTCGTTTGTCATTCTTTTTGATAGTCCGGCTGCCCCGATTGATAACACCATTAGAATAAGCAACTACTTCGGCAATATCACTGTAGCCGGCTATTTGCATAGCTCCTGTTAAATTAGCAAAGCCATCACTCCCTGGGAATCCGATAATCGGAATTTGCGAGGCGGTAAGGACGATTGGTATTGCCGGGTGTCGCAAGCTAAAAGCCAGAGCGGCAGCAGTGTATTCAAGCGTATGTGTACCGTGGCCGATAACAACACCATCAATTTCCTGATAGAGGGTTTTTATGGTTGCAGCCAGTGCTGTCCATAGACTCGGGATGACTTCTTTAGAGTCAATATTGGCTAAGTAAACACCAATGATATTGTAATAATCCCGAACGTAACCCATCTGATGGCAAACCTCAATTGTTTTCTCAATGTCGATGGATCCTTCCATAGAGAGCGTTCCCGAAACTTTTTTACTGGGAACCATGGCCAATGTTCCACCGGTATGAATGTAGCAAATAGTTGGTTTACCAGTTTTTGGCTTTTCTTCCCTGAGTTTTATTTCGGGGATGAAATCGCCAAAGAGCTTGTGGTCTACGCCAGCGACGGTTGCTTTTCTTAGAAATTCTTGCTGTTTTTCTGTTAATTCTTTCTTCTTCATGTGTTCACCTCCTGAAGGTTTTTTCTTGATTGTTAAAGGGCAGGGTAGTGCAGAAGTCCACTTTCTTTACTTCCTGCAGTTTGTTTTCTACATACTAGAACAAAGCTAACGTGGTGGCCAAGAGCACCTTGCGGTGCTATTTACCACCATCTTCCCTATGTGGTATTGTTGACTAATTAGAGCTTTTAATATATAATCAAGACTGATTCTTACTAAATCTATGTACGCAGAATTATTCGAACAATTAGGTTTGTCTCCAAATGAGGCCAAAATATACGAAACTTTGCTAGAATCAGGGGAATCTTCGGTTTCTGTGATATCTCTCAGGGCAAAAATACACCGTAGAAACGTCTACGATGCACTAAATCGCCTAGTTGAAAAAGGTGTTGTTTTTCGTATTTTTCAGAAAGGGGAGAACAGATTTAAGCCAGTTACTCCAAACAAGCTTTTAGAGATTCTGCAAGAAAAGAAAAACAAGTTAGACGCAGCTTTACCAGAATTGAGAAGAATATATGAGACAGATTTGAAAGGCGAAGCAGCTTATATTTATAAGGGCTTAGAGGGTTTTAAAAACTACATGCGCGATGTAGTGAGAGTTGCGGAAGATTCATATTATCTAGGAGCCAAAGCTTTGTGGTTCACACCAGGTATAGACAAATCATTTTTAAAAGATGTTCAGCGAGTAGCTAAAGAGAAAAATCTAAGTTATTATACTTTGTTTGATCCTCGCGTAAAAAAAGAAATGCCAAATGCCGCTAAAGACGTTGGTGGACATTACAAATTTTTGCCAGATGATTTTCCGACTCCTGGAGTTGTCGATATGTTTGGTGATCATGTAGTGACTTTTAATAGTGCTGATGTTGGGAATTTTGGAGAAGATGGTTTGATCTTTGTGATGATAAACAAAGAATTGGCAGAGAGTTATAAAATATGGTTCAGATTAATTTGGGATTTACTGCCTGGCGCAAAAATGCCCAAGCCGAAATAGCGATCTTGTACAGATAAATTTGATAAATTGCTCAAACAAAATGTAGAGCCGTTGCATTGCAACGGCTCTACATTTTGTTTGAATGATTTTCTAAATCCCTACGTACGGGGAATCTATCCCTCTCTGATCTCTTTTTCAGCGGCTTTAACAGCTTTCTCAGCTCGGCCTTTTAATTCTACGGCCTGGTCTTTTGCATCTTCAGCGAAATCAATCGCTTTGTCCTTTACTTCTAGAGCTTTTTTACTTACATATTTTCTAGTTTCTTTTCCAGACTGAGGGGCATAGAGTAGAGCCAAGGCGCCACCAACGACAGCACCGATTAATAGTCCGGTTGCAAAACTTCCACTGTTACAATTATCACTCATTTGTTTAAAATATTAATAATACAAAATTATTCTTCTTCACATTCGCATTCTTCTTGCTGAGGCTGTTTATTTTGCTGAAATTTTTCGATTAAATTCTGGGCGATTTTTATTCCCTGCATAATACCGTTCATCGGTTTGCTTAGGGCATCGCTAGCTGATTTCACAGTATTGCTTACTGATGTAATTGCGTTTGAAGCTGATGTGACGGCGATATCTATTTTATCAACTTGCTTGTCTATTTTTGCGCTTGTTTCTCCCCATTGCTTCATGGTTTTAGCACTGTGATAAAGAGCATAGGCCGCAAAACCGGTGAGTACAGCTGCACAAATGGCTAAGACAATGTATAGAATGATCAGTGATGTGTCCATGGCATTAGTATAACGTTATATTTTTATCTTTGTAATCCAGTATAGCACGAAATTAGGTTCTAAGCAATTTGTTTTTTACCAAAATTCATGCTATTATTAGAGCAGCAATGAGAAATCAAGCTCTAGAAAAAAAAATACCACCACAAAATACACATCCCGAAGTTGATAAGGATATCGATCGGGCCGTTTTTATGTTACGACATGGTAGAAAACTGAAATTTTTGGTTATAGCTCTAATTGTCTTGGCAATTGTCGGTGGTGGGGGATACTTAGTATATTGGTTAGTGACACCACCACCTGAATGCACGCTAGATGAACATTGTGTAGAGGGGTATTATTGCCAGGAAGAAAAATGTGTAGAAATTCCTACAGAAAAACCACCAGAGGATTTGGCAATCCAAATCGAAGAGACATATATATTTGATTCTGTCGAAGGCAAAGTTGATTTGCTAGCTCAAGTGAAGGATCCTGATAGTAAATGGGGATTGCAGCAGATGAATTATATTTTCAAGGTGCTAGATTCGTCTGGGAATGTAATTGGAGAAAAAACCAGAAGCTCATATATTTTGCCTAACGAAGAAAAATATTTAGTGGAAGTTGGTTTGCCCGTTGAGGGAGTACCAAGTTCAGTTGAGCTTACAATAGAGCCGGTCGAATGGATCAAGGCTCCGCAACTACAAGAGCCAAAAATAGATGTCAAAAATTTGGTTTTACAACAAGAAGAAATAGATCTTGGCTCAGCGAAATTAGAAGGGCGGCTCATAAATTCTTCTGCTTATAATTTTGAAGAAATCGAACTAGCGGCTGTGCTACGTGATAGTGCTGGTAATCCTATAGGAGTCAATTATACAACTTTGAATGCGTTATTTGCTGGCGAAGAGCGTGATTTCACCATGATATGGTTTTCGGCAGTGCCTGAGGGTGTGGTTAGTGAAGAAGTTGAAGTCGAGGCTGATGTCTATGGTACCAGAAATTTCATTTTAGAAATGAAAAACGAACCAAAACAATTTCAATTATACGAAGAGCCTGCGGAAGATTAGTTTTTGAAGAGAATGTTTATTTGGCGATGGGTTTTACACCCATCGTTTTCATTGCAATTAAGTGACTAATTCTCTATGCTAAACCCATGAGATTATTACGTTCTTGGCAAAAATTTGATTGGTTTCTGCTAATTGCAGTTTTACTGTTACTCGCTTTAGGTGTGCTGATGATTTATAGTTCGACTATTGGCGAGTTGGGGACGGATAGAGAAAACACTTATCGACAAATTATTTATATTGCAGTTGGTATTGGCCTGCTGTTTTTTGTTTGCTTATTTGATTACAGAATTTTCCGAACATATTCTCGAATTTTCTATCTAATAATGATAGCGGCTCTAGTAGCTGTTTTATTTTTAGGTACTGAAGTGCATGGATCTCGGAGTTGGTTTGATTTTGGTTTGATCAATATGCAACCCGCAGAGTTTGCCAAGGTGATCACAATAATTGTTCTTGCCAGATATTTTTCAAAACATAGCGATGTAATGTATAAGTTCAAGCATGTTTTAATTTCAGGGATAATTGTTTCCATTCCAGTGATACTTATTATGCTTGAACCAGAATTTGGATCAGCTTTGGTTTTGGTTTTGATTTGGCTGGGGATGCTCATGTTTGCGAGAATCAGGCTCTGGCATGTAGGTGCAGTTTTTGGATCCTTAGCCGGTTTGTTTTTAGTAGCCTGGCAATTCGTGCTGCGTGATTACCAGAAAGAAAGGGTTTCAGTGTTTTTGAATCCTGAGAATGATCCGCTGGGCCAAGGCTATAATGTAACCCAAGCCAAAATAGCGATTGGATCTGGTGGTGTCTGGGGTAGAGGTCTGGGGCACGGATCACAGAGCCAGCTTAATTTTTTGCCTGAGCAGCATACTGATTTTATTTTTGCGGTACTAGCAGAAGAATTAGGGTTTATAGGTTGTGTCTTTTTGTTTTCTTTGTTTGCTTTCTTGTTCTATAGAATTGTTCGGATAGCTAGACTTGCTAGAGATAGGTTTGGAATGTTTCTGGTTTTAGGTACAGCGGTTTTGATTCTGTCGCAAATATTTATTAACATTGGAATGAATCTAAGCATCTTTCCTGTTGCTGGAATCCCATTACCTTTCTTAAGTTTTGGTGGTAGTTCGATTCTGACAATTTTGATTTGTATCGGATTGGTTTTGAGTGTGGGTTTGAGGAGTGAAAGCGGAGCTAAGAAAGCGATTGGGTAGTATTTTCAGCCATGCAATAAATTGCAGGGCTGAGTATGAACAAATCCTCTGAAGAGGATTACGTCGCGTATTCCACTTTAGTGGAATTGGTTTGAGTTCAGCCCCGTATTTTAATACGGGGCGACGGAAAACG
Source organism: uncultured Candidatus Saccharibacteria bacterium (assembly GCA_964431345.1). GTDB lineage: Bacteria > Patescibacteriota > CALEFQ01 > CALEFQ01 > CALEFQ01 > CAYSJE01. The sequence continues at coordinate 70 of CAYSJE010000041.1, read as the reverse complement.
GTTCGCGTAGTTATCCCCTTGACTTAAGGCTTTTTCCGCGCTATAATTACGAGTACGATGATGAATTTAC
>CAYSJE010000040.1:0-6492 GCA_964431345.1 uncultured Candidatus Saccharibacteria bacterium | reverse complement strand
GAGAGAGCCCCCACAACGACCAAATTAAAAACAGTATCAGGTATACGAAACGCGGCGAAATAGGCATCAAGCTCTGCCCCTGCTCCAAAAGCACCAGACATCAATCGATCACGATATATTCCAAGTAAGCGACTAACTAAAGACGCGATGCCAATCATAGCAGCGCCTGAAAGAATAACTTTTTTCTGTAAATTAGTCATACCTAATAATCCAATACACTAGAAACAATAATATCTTCCCCCGGATTATCTATCGTCATTGAACGCCAATCGCCATGATTGTTAACAAAAGCTCCTGATGCTTCCTGCCAAACGATATCGTGCCCCTCTGGAAATTTCATTCGGCTGGTAATTCTAGAATTGCTTTCGCCCGGCTGAGTTTGAATAACCGAAGTCAGACTAGCTGTATGATCAAGCCAGTTTTTAGAAAAATTAACAGCATCTGGAATGCGATAAGAAATTTGAACTGACTTACTTTCATCTACTCCTAGACCCTGCCAGAAACCAACAACTTTTTTGCCAGCTTCTTTTGTTATTGAAACTTGGCCATCATAAAACCATTCAGCAGTCTCTTCTATTGAACTAACACTACTATCAGGCTCTGCCCCAGCTAAAAGCTCATGCTTTTTCGGATAAACTTCTTCCACACCATCAACTGAGAGTATTTCTGCATTAGCAGGCAAAATTACCTTGAACCAACTGACATTCTTCACCTTCGACAATTCATCTAGTTCCTCATCAGAACGATGCTCTCGGGTGATTATTACGTCAGTATTGATCGTCCCAGATTCATCGATAGTACTTGCCTGATCAATCGTCTTGGAGATATTATCATCTGTTTTGCCACCTCCAATATTATATGCATAAACAGCTAAGTAATCGGTAGCATCTTTTATAACTCCAGCCGCATTATTTTGCTCTGCAAATTCTTGAAGTTCAGGATCAGTGAAATACATTTGCAGGGTTTTATCTTTAACCGCCCCATCAATTATACCAAGCAAGGCTAACCAATTAGCATCCTGCTCACTCATGACTTTGGCTAGTAACTTATTCATAAAATCTTCGATGATTTTTTTGGGCTCACCAGTGTCTCTGGCTTCATCTGACTCCACTTCGCTTTCCAACAGTTTTAGATAGTTATTCTCGTCAATAGTCATGCCATACTCAGCCATTTCAATTGGACCAGTCAGTTTCACTAAGTCCTCGATAATTTTTGCATTTATTGTCCACATACCGTCAGTCGTCGTCCCCATTGCTGAGGCCTCATAATATCGCAAAACTTGTTGCGCAGAATCACGATAATCTATCTGCCACCCAGCAGCATCTTGGAATTCAAAATTACCATTGATTAACTGAAATTGCTCCGGTGGAATAATCTTTTCCTCAGACTGGCCCCTGATTCCATAAACATCATAGAATTTCATATCTTTGATCTGTCCCTCTGCAAAATCTAGAACTAAATAGCTTCCAGGAAAACCACCTACGCTCCCTCTAATTTCATCATTGTTTGTAAGCAAAACTAAATAGCGACGAGGCCCATCAGCACCAATGATACTCGCAAACTGCCCGGAGAATTTTGTGAAATAATCAGTGGCGTCACCTAATACTCCCAAGATTTCTTTGGCTTCTAGAAAATCATTTTGAAAATTCTGGGGTAGTGATTCTATCTTAACTGAATCAATATTGCTTTGAGCAATCGCCAAATTATCACTTACTATGGCAAATTCAGCCTGACTCTTTTCTAGAGCATCAGCCACATCTAATTTGTCCTCGCCAAAGGTTACTCCTCCGAAAATGCTACCGACTTGTCTGAAATAACTAAGCCCTTTTGTAAAACTTTTTCCGGCCTCAGCCATTGATTGTCCCGCCTGGACTAAAGAAATTGCTGCTTTCCCTTGAGGGGCTAGAGCAATTAGTTCTGAAGTCAATTCCCCAATATTTTCGATCTCTGCTTCGGCTTCAGAAAAATATTGCGCACCACTTTCGAAGTCAGTCATAGCCTGCAGCCAATTTTGCTGCTTGAGAAAAGCCGCACCAGATTTTAGTGACTCAGCTCCACTACTAGCATTATTCATGATTTCAGTCTGGGAATCCAGTGTTCGCTGTACAGCTGCCGATCCACCAACGGCTAGTCCCAAAGAAGACGCGATCAAACCAAAGACTAATAATGACCGCCAAGTAGGGTTTTTTCTCCTTTTCTTTTTTGCTCTGAAAGTTTTTATCGCCGGTTGCAGAAAATCAACTGGTAATACTGGTTTAGAATCAACATCATAAAAATTTTGTTCTAACTCTTCTTTCTTTTGCTTTAATTCAAAATATTCTGGAAACGTTTCGGGAATTTCTTCTTCAGTATGTTTGACTTGAGGTTTCTGAACTACTTTTACTTTGAGCTTTGGCTTAGGCACTTCTTTCTCTGGTGCTACTGGGCTAACTAATTTTTCCCGAGGAGGCATTGCGACCTCGCCTTTACTCAAATTCAGCAAATGCCGAGCATTGTGAATCGCTTTCTCTCGATTCTTTATCGCCTGTTCTTTTTCTCTCTCTCGCAATTGTTGACCAAATTTTTCTAAATCTACCAGCCCCTTAGTCGCTCTGATCATTTGTTCGTATTTCTGCTCTTGAATTTGTCGCAAATTCAAACACTGAGATGTATTAGATCTCTGCAAATCCTTTGTTTTAGAAATACGATTAAGCATTAGTCATTTTTTTATAAACTTCCAAAGTTTGCTCAGCTGTTTTCTGCCAGCTAAATCTTTTTATATTTTCTTGAGCTTCCACTAATAATCTTTGTTGAAGCTTTTTGTTTCGAAACAATTCATTGATTTTCTGCGCCATTTCATCAATATTATGGGGATCAAAATACAAAGCGCCTTTGCCTCCAATTTCTGGTAGAGGTGGCGCAGACGATGAAACCACCGGTAATCCAGCCATCTGCGCCTCCAATAATGGCAATCCAAATCCTTCTGACAAAGACGGGAAAACATAGAGTGAAGCTGCTCTATAAAACAAGGGTAAATCTTCATCAGGTACAAATCCTGGCAGAATTACTCTATCACTTAACCCCTTTTGCTTAGCTTTTTCTTCCAGTCGATCATAGAAAACTGACCTCGCACATGGATTCACAAATTTTATTTCTGGATCAACCTTTTTCAAAGCATCGAACAAACGGTCCAAATTTTTATAGGGATACGAATTCCCGACATACAAAATAAATGGAAATTTTATTTTGTATTTTTCTCGTAAATATTTTTTATCATCTGTGACCTCAACTTTTCCATATTTAGCAAAACACTCGTCTGCCGCTTCATGAGTCACAAATATTTTCTGGCTATCAACATTATACTTAGCAATAATTTTGTCTTTAGTCGCTTGAGATGGTGTTAGAATATAGCGGGCTCGCTTAATTGCGCCCCCACTCACTATGCCGTAAGCTTGGTGTTTTAATTTGTATACTAGTGATGAGCGAGTCGTTGATTCTTGGCCTTTAAACTCATCTTTGATCAAGTCATGAATTGTGACCACAAATGGCCGACGCCAGAAAATCGGGACATTGAAATGACAGAAATGAATAAAATCTGGATTTATTTTTTTGAGAACCGCTGGCAATTTTATTTGCTCATCGACAGAATACCATTGATAATCAACTTCTACTGTTTCAAAATTATTTACTGCTGGTTTATAATACTCAATCCCTTCTTTGGTCAGAATTATCGAATACTTATTTCGACTATCTATTTTTTCTAAATTTCTTACCAACTCATCAGTATATCGACCCAACCCAGTTTGCTTGGGTCCTATGAAGCGAGCGTCAATTGCGATATGCATAGTATTATTATTAAGATAACTGAGCTGCTTCTTCTAGGACAGCCAATGTTCCCTCAGCCGCCTGGCGCCAAGAAAATTGTTGGGCTCGAAGCCAACCTCTCTCAATTTGTTTCTTGCGAAATGTTTCATCTGACAATAGTTTTTCCAGTGCTAGAGAAATTTCTGCAGAGTTATATGGGTTTACTAACAAAGCTGCGTCTCCAACAATCTCTGGAAGCGAAGAAATATTAGAAGTAATCACTGGGGTACCAACTGACATTGCTTCTAGCGGCGGAAAGCCAAACCCTTCATAAAAGGAAGGAAATAGAAAAACTTCTGCCAAGCTAAGCAAAGCCAGTTTTTCATCCTGCTCTACAAAACCAATATGCTGAATATCTTTTCTGTACTTCGATTGCTCGACTTCACGCCAAAATTGCCGATCAAGCCAACCGGGAGAACCAGCGATTATTAGCTTATACTCCTTAATTCTACCATTTTCTTTGAGCCTGGTAAAAGCTTTAAGCACGCCTAGAACGTTTTTACGAGGCTCTAGTGTTCCGAAGAATAACAGAAGCTTGTTTGGAAGATTATATTTCTTTTTCACATTAGAAATTTGCTTATCTAAGTCCCCACAAGGCAGTTTTATTCCTGAGTGAACAATTTTTATCTTCCCTGGTGGTAAATTATATTGTTCAACTAAATCTTGCTTTGTTGACCCAGAAACAGCAATAACTCTTGTGGATATCTCGGCAATTGCTTGAGGATCAACCAATTTGTGCCAAATTCTTTTTTTGAGAGAAAGAAATTCTGGATGCAGATTGAACGACAAATCATGGAAAGTTGTGACAATCGGACAATCCTTAGAGACAGCCCCAAAAATAATATTTGGATAAAAAAACACATCGCATCCGCCCAGCAGTTCATCAATATAGGGCTTGTCTCGGAATTTAAACGATGTATTTAATATTTTATTTGGATATCTGAAACGGAAAATGGTCACATTCTCAAATGATCCAAGAGAATTCAGTGTTTTATTATCACCGCGCCAATAATTTGTAAATAACTTAAACTTATGTTTTTGACCACAAACAAACAATTCACTTAGCAAATTAAGCGCATATTCTTCCACCCCTGTCCGTTTCCCTTCACTTAAGAAACGAATATCAACGCCGATTTCCATGAGACTATTTTTATTCAGTTGAAGTGTTCCAATATTTACGCAAAGTGACTAAAGCCATACCAAGAATCAAACCAATAATTAATCCGACTATCGCATTTACTAAGAACCCTTTTTCCTCTTCGAGCACAATTGGCTCAGTTATCTCTGCTACAAAGACAGTATCTTCATCTCTGTTCAAAATACTTGTTTTCTGATCAACTGTTTCTCTGATTGATTGCAATAGCTTTTGCGCTTCCTCGTCACTGCCAGTAGAAAAATTTACCTGCACGTTTTGTGCAGCTAATGGCTCCGCATCAAAAATCTTTGCTAATTTATTCACACTTGTTGTTCCAGGCTCCAGACTTGCTTCAGTGAAAATCCTCTGGACAACTTCTGGACTTTGAAACCAACTAGCAACAGTTTCGGCAAATTTCTCTGAAGCCTCTGTTCCATAATAGCGAGAAAATTTGTAATCATTAGTCTGCTGCTGATCAGATACATCCACAGCAATAGAAAGTGATACGGATATTTTTTGTGGCATCAAAGCTGTTATTATTATCACCAAAATCAAAACAATAACCGCAACAATCACAACAAACGATATTTGTTTTTTGATCATTGATCCGTAAATTTTCGTGTTCATAGTTTTATGAGTTAAATTCTTGCCAAGATTTTTCTACGTAGTTAGAAATTTTCCCTTTAAATTTTTCGGTACTAAATTTTAAAGCGTGCTCTCTAATTTCTTGAGGGTTAAACCTTTGTGGCCAAAAATTATTGAGAGCATTAACAACATTAGAGACTGTCTGTTCCGGAAACAAAACCCCTGTTTTACCAGGTACCACAGACTCAAGCGCGCCACCACGCCCATAAGCAATCACAGGACGGCCCGCAGCCATTGCCTCCAGTGGAGTAATCCCAAAATCTTCTTCTTGAGGGAAAATGAAAGCCTGGCACTTAGCATACAATTCTCGTCTTTCTTCATCGCTGACTCTTCCTAAAAATTCTATGTTTGGCCCAGCTATTTTTTTCAAATATTCTAACTCTGGCCCATCGCCTGCAATTTTGAGAGGGCGGCCAATTTTGTTAAAAGCCTTGATAGTCAAATCATATCGTTTGTAGGCAACCAATCTACCCAAAGTAAAATAGTAATCTTCGATTTTATCTGCGATATGAAATTTTTCTGTCTCTATTGGTGGGTAAATAATATCACTATCGGCCTTGTAGTATTTCTCTATTCTGCGTTTCACATAACGAGAGTTCGCGATAAATTTATCAACTCTATCTGCTGCCAAACGATCCCATTGTCTAAGCCTAGTCAGAGCAAATGGAATCATAATTTTTATCAGTCTATTGTAGCGCAATTCTTTGTAATAACTGTGTGCATCACTCCACAAATATCTAGTTGGGGAATGACAGTAGCAAATATGAATGGTCTGGGGTGTAGTAATCACCCCTTTAGCAAATGCTGAAGCTGAAGATAATACTACATCAAATTCTGATAAATCAAATTTTTCTACAGCAGTTGCCATG
>CAYSJE010000039.1:0-6545 GCA_964431345.1 uncultured Candidatus Saccharibacteria bacterium | reverse complement strand
CTTAGTGTGGAAAGTTATAAATTATTCTTTTATGATAGGGCGTCTGGTTTTCCTGCCTACCGGCAGGCAGGGGTCCAGGCAATCGGGGGAAGTTTATCCGCCGAAGCCGCGCCGTAACGAAGTGGAGGCGGGGCGAAGGCGGGAATCCCTGTCCCCGAGCCAATGTAGAGATTACGAACTTTAGTTTTATAATTCGCAAAAAAATTAGAAAAGATCGCTCTGTTGAGCGATCTTTTCTTTTGCCAAAATTAGAACCGAATAGAGTAGAAAACAGGGTGGTTTCCTAGGGAGAGATTGGGTCATCCTTGCATAAATTATGTAAATGTTCTATAGCTACCCGTTATGTAAAATCGTGGCCATAAAAAGAATGAGATGCCAATAAAAAACATTTGGTTCATACTTGGGCTTTCTGGAGCCGGTAAATCACATCTTAGTGATTATGTAATGAGAAAAAATAATTGGTTACACCTTGATATTGATCAGTCCTGTATGAGTAGAGAGGGAGAGTGGGGTGACGGCGTTGATATTCATGGACTAAAGCCGTCTTGGATACTATTTGAGCAAAATGGCGATGTTCGTCCCTTGATTAAAGATATCACCAGTAAATATGAATGCGCCAAAAAATCTGGCGCAGTTTTATCTTTCCCCAGTAGCCGCGTTCTTAGTGTTGACGATATCAAATTGCTTTCTGAAGATGCTGAGGTTATCTATTTATCAGGCTCCAAAGAGGATTGTTTAAAATCTTTCTTGGAACGGGAAAAGAAATGTTCCAGACTGCCGAAAGGGAAAGATAAAACCTCTCACTGGTGTGAGCATAATCAAAAGTTATTAAAAAGTTTATCAGGGTCGTCACTTGCCCAATACAGGATTGCTGCTTTTCATAAAGACGGCACCAGGAAGTCCATAGAAGAAATACTTGAAGAAGTAGATGGCCGCGACTATACATAGCCCGAAACGTTAGACAAAAAAATGAACGATTTTATTATTAATATCTTAACTTCCTTATCGATAGGTTTGGCCGCGGGGCTTTTATCGAGTTGGATCATTTCCCATCGATTCAGAGTTTTATCTCGAAATTTCATAGCCAAAATTGGTTTCCGGTATTATTTAGTGGAAGGAAATCAAAAGCGGGAGATTCCTGATATTCCGACAAGACTTATGCTTGAGCTTGAGTATGGTGAACCAGAGGAACTCTCTGTTTTCGATATAATCGTATATTTGTTTATTCGTAGCGGAGAAAATCTTGGTAAATTAAGTGACGCATGCGAATTTGTTAAGCTTGAAGGGGATGCAGAGAAAGATACAGAATCAGGAACAAAAAAAGTCTGCAGCTTATTTGTGATATACAAGGGAAAGAAAAGATAGCCGAAAAGCGATGGTTAAAAAACGATGTCTTGGGTATCAGTGACGATAGTAAATGTGATAAGATAGCAAGGGAAAACGGAAATGGGGAAGAAAAATGTTGGGAAGAAAGACTACGTCGTTTTCCTTTAGCCGAACCTTTACCATTAAAAGATTGGATTAAATATAAAAAAATGAATAATGAAAATCCGATAATCCCAACACAAAACAGGATTGATACTCAATTTAGACACTACAGAAGTTCCGCCTCAATTTTTTCTGCAACCATAATCGTTCTAGCTGGAGCAAGTTTAGCTGCATCAGAAAAGATCATATCCTGGATAGGGGATGGTTCACTCGGGATTGTTTTATTTTGTATTTTCCTCTTTCTGAATTTATCTTCCATTCTTACAGCAGTCCTTGTTCAGTTCTTCATTTTCCGTGGTTATCATGAGGAATCCAATATTCCGTATAGCCAGGGAAGAAAAGAAATAGCTGATAAATTGTTTGGCTTTGCTGATAGGCTAACAAAAACAACCTTGACATTGTTTTTTCTATGGGGAGGAATAGGAATTATTCTTTTTTGGTGAAGTTATTTTCAGAAGATTTTAAATCACAGTTCGGGATATAGAAATGATTTATCTCATCTTTGAAAGAAGTACGTACTAGAATTATCTTGCCGAGCCAAATAAAAACCCCGCAATTTGCGGGTTTTTAGATTGAAAATTTTGTTGAAGTTTGGGCATAATTAGCCTGATTCAATACTTTTCCACACAAGTATCTTGACACCCCCTGGGGGTGTATTATAATTGAGGTATGAAATCAAATGAACAACTAATAAACAATATAATCGGCCAGCTTGAGGGTGTGAAGAAGATGATGGATTGCGAAAAGGATTGTACAGCAACTATTACCCAGCTTAAAGCGGCTAAATCGGCACTAAACACGGTTATTAGGCGTCATATTGAAACGCATTTGAAACATTGTGTTGATTCTTGTGGTGAAAAAGATGTTAATTGCCACAAAATTATTTCTGAATTATTAAAACATTAAGTAAAAACAAATGGCAAAAGAAATTACTGATCAAAGTTTCGATCAAGATGTCATCGAGGCTTCAAAAGAAAAACCAGTTTTGGTAGATTTTTGGGCAGTCTGGTGTGGGCCTTGTAAAGCAATGGGTCCAATACTTGACGAACTTACTGAGGTAGTAGGAGATACTGGGGTCGTTGCAAAACTAAATGTAGATGATAACCCTCTAAAATCAGGTGAGTTTGGTATTCAAAGTATTCCTGCTCTAAAAGTTTTTAGAAATGGTGAAGTGGTTGAAGAATTGGTTGGTATGCAGTCTAAAGAAGCATTAGAAGAAGTTATAAATAAACACAAATAAATGGAAAATCCTTTTACAAATGCGCTTACTCAGTTAGATGATGTTCAAGATTTTTTGAAGTTGCCAGAGGATCTAATTGCTCAGCTTTCTGAGCCAGAAAGGGTGATAGAAGTTTCTATCCCTGTCGGAATGGACGATGGGACAACTCGAGTTTTTAAGGGCTATCGAAGTCAGTTTAATTCAGCGCTTGGGCCCTATAAAGGTGGGATCAGATATCATCAAGATGTGAGTCTTGACGAGGTCAGGGCTCTTTCGATGTGGATGACCTGGAAGACTAGTGTCATGCAATTGCCTTTAGGAGGAGGTAAAGGTGGAATTATAGTGGATCCGAAACAGTTATCAGAATCTGAGCTAGAAAAATTGTCACGTGGCTATATAAAAATGCTCTATAAATATTTAGGTCCGAAAACAGATATCCCAGCACCTGATGTGAACACAAATTCTCAAATAATGCTTTGGATGAAAGATGAATATTCTAAGCTAGTTGGGGAAGATAGCCCAGGAGCTATTACAGGTAAACCAGTTGAACAAGGGGGCTCGAAAGGGCGAGATGTAGCAACAGCTCAGGGCGGATATTATGTTTTAGAGAATTTGATAGGTAATTTATCTTTAAAAAAAGAGGGCCTAAAAATTGCTATACAAGGCTTCGGTAATGCTGGCAGTAGTTTCGCAAAATTAGCAGCAGAGGCTGGGATGAAAGTTGTGGCTGTCTCAGATTCAAAGGGAGCTATTTTCTCTGAAAAAGGCCTTGATATTGCGGCTATTAAAGAACACAAGAAAAAAACAAAATCAGTCAAAGATTTTGAGGGTACTAAGAATATTTCTAACCAAGAAATTTTAGAATTAGAAGTCGATGTTTTGGTGCCAGCAGCGTTAGAAAATCAAATTGATAATAGTAATGCCAAAAATGTAAAATCAAAAATCATTCTAGAATTAGCAAATGGCCCAGTCACACCTGAAGCAGATGAAGTATTAAACAGCAAAGATATTATTGTAATACCAGACATTTTGGCTAATGCTGGCGGTGTTACCGTCTCGTATTTTGAGCAAGTCCAGAATGCTAGTGGTGATTATTGGTCTAGAAAAGATGTTCTAGAAAAACTTGAAAAGAAAATGGGCGAAGCTTTCCTAGCCGTTTGGCAGGCAATGCAAGGGAATAAAATATCTATGAGGCAAGCTGCGTATGTAGTAGCAGTGAAGAGAGTCGCCGAGGCTTTGCGAAACAAAGGGAGCTAATATGCCAGAACTTCCCGAAGTAGAAACAATTAGACGCGATCTGAATAAGAAAGTTGTTCAAAAGCGCATCAAAAAAATAGATGTGCGAAAAGCGAAACTAGCTAGAAATGGCAAAGATAATTTTTTGGAATCACTTACAAATAAGTCTTTCAGTAAAATTGATAGACGGGGTAAGTTGCTGATTTTTGTGATTTCTGGGACTGGTAGGTTTTTACTTACTCATTTGAAAATGACAGGGCAGTTAATTTATCAGAAAGGCAACAAAAAAACTGCTGGCGGCCATGGCTGGCCAGAGATAGGCAAGCTTCCAAACAGCTACTCGCATATTATTTTCACTTTTTCAGATAATTCAAGGCTTTTCTTCAATGATTTGCGACAGTTTGGCTATATGGAAGTTGTAGATGAAAAACAGCTGAGTGAAGTGTTAGCTCGGTTTGGGATTGAACCACTAACAAAAGATTTTACAGAAAAGAACTTTGCAAAGGCTTTACAAGGACGAAAAACAGCAATCAAAACGGCACTATTAAATCAGCAGATAGTCGCTGGTATTGGGAATATCTATGCTGATGAGGTTTGTTTTGCTGCTGGAATTAAATGTCAGCGAAAGGTAGATTCACTGACCAAGACTGAGATCAAAAAATTGTTTTCTACTGTGAAGCGAATTATGAAACTCGCAGTAGAAAAGCGTGGCACGACCTTCAATAATTATAGAGACGCTGATGGAAATACTGGGAATTTTGTGGGTTATTTGAATGTGTATCATCGTGATGGTAAAAAATGCAAAAAATGTTCTTCGATAATTAAGAAAACTAAATTAGGTGGCCGAGGTACACATTATTGCCCCAGCTGCCAAAAATAAATTTTATGGCAAAGTTGAATGAAGTTTACAAATGTAATACTTGTGGAAACATAGTTGAAGTTGTGCATGCAAATACTGGTGAACTGAATTGTTGTGGCCAATCAATGGAGCTCCTCAAAGAAAATACTGAGGACTCAGTCGAAGAAAAGCATTTTCCTGTTATGGAGCGAGGTGAGGGTAGTGTGACTGTAAAAATTGGCGAGGTTGCTCATCCTATGGACGGGGATCACTATATAGAATGGATTGAATTAGTGACAGAAAATGGAGTCGATAGGAAATATTTGAAGCCAGGTGACAAGCCAGAGGCTGAGTTTGTAGTTTCGGGAAAGAAAATTTCTGCCCGTGCCTATTGTAATTTACATGGGCTTTGGGCTTCGATATAAGTTGAAAATATTCAGATATTAGTGTAGTATAGGGTACTATATATTGTTAAGTTTGTTTAATTATGGAAAAGAAAGACAGAGGTTATAAACCAACAGGATTAGCGAGATGGACACAGTTTTTTCTAGATAGGTATAGAGTCACAATTCTGCTGATTATTGCTATCGTGATTGCTGGTGTGCTTGGTGTACAAAATGTGCCGAAACAGGATTTTCCGGATATTCCGGCTAATTTTGTTTTGACAAAAGCAATTTATCCAGGAGCAAGTGCTAGCGATATTGAGCAAGAAATTATTATTCCAGCTGAGAACAAACTGAGTGAAATTGAAGGAATCAAAAAGGTAAGATCCACAATTGGAAATAATTTCGGGTCAATTTTTATTGAGTTGGATGATTTTCGAGAGGTTGAGAAAAAGGCAACCGAGATTAATGATGCGGTCAAAGAACTCTCTATACCATCGGACGCAGAAATAAATGCTGAGCTTCTCAACGTCACAGGTCCAACTGTTGCTTATGCAATGGTCAGTGACGAAAAATCTGTTAATGAGCTTTTGGAGTTAACTCCTCCTGTAGTTACATATTTAGAGGGTTCTTCTGATGAAATCAAGGAAGTTCAAGTTGTGCCGGCTGATGAATTGCGAGTTGAAGTAGTCCTGAAAGCAGATGAATTACAAAAGAATCAGCTTACAAAAGAAATTGTAGTTGAGTCACTGAAAGGCGCGACAACACTATTGCCAGGTGGCTTTGTGAAAACTGACTCTGGTACAGAAAAACCAATCACTCTGAATTCAGCAACAACGAGTTTGGACGATGTGAAGAATCTGCGAATTGGGTCTGTGAAGCTTGGTGATATAGCAGAAATAAATAGAGCTCCAAAAGACAAAGATACTTATGCTATTGCTGGTTATGTAAATGAAAACGGCGATCCAGAGTCTCACGAAGCTGTTTACTTAATGGCTGTCAAAAAAGGTGATGGCGATGTTACTAGAATTTCTGATTCTCTGGCAACTGCTGTTAGCGAAGCAAAAGACAAAGGTGTCATTCCAAATGATGTTCGTTTAGAAAAAGTATTTGATACCTCTCCTTATGTTCGTAATATGATTAGCGATTTGGCAGAAAATGGTGGGTTTGGGTTAATTTTGATTTTGATAGTTCTATTGTTTTTTATTAATCTTAGGGCTGGTGTCGTGGTAGCTCTGATTATCCCATTGGCTTTCCTAACTACTTGGGCGGTTTTGCCACTACTAGGGTTTTCTCTGAATATTTTGACGTTGTTTGCCATGATTTTGGCTTTAGGTATTTTGGTGGATAATGCAATTGTTATCGTTGAAGGAATTATGGC
>CAYSJE010000038.1:0-6668 GCA_964431345.1 uncultured Candidatus Saccharibacteria bacterium | reverse complement strand
GCAGCTACATTCACACCACCTCTGAAATCTGAGCGATACATAAAGAAGTTAGGTGTAATAGAATTCCCTTTGACATCCATAACTCGGACCAATGGACCACCACCAGGACCAGCACCAATGATGATTTCATCACCTGCTTTTCTATCAGTATTACCACCAGCCACACTCATGCCACCGGCAAAGGATCGTCCGAATGGATAGAATTCTGATTGTAATTCTCCAGTATGATTAAAGACTCTGGCCGGCATGCTTTTAGTTTCTGGCACAGTAATTATCTCGCCACGTCCATTGCCGTTAGTATCGATCACAGCCACTCGGACTCCGCCTTTGAAGTTTCTATCATAAGCCATGAAATTACCAATAATCTTGCCATCTTTGTCATGAACAGTTACATGAGGGCCACCGCCAGTTGCAGCTGTGATTACAAATTCATCGAGACTGTCCCCGGCTACGTTACCTGCTGCTATCCAAGCTCCGCCTTTAAATTGACCATCAAGAGCAAAGAAACCTGGATGCAGTAGCTTCCCTTGCCAATCAAAGATCCTAACATGTGGCCGACCCCCAGCTCCAGAAATAACTGCGATTTGATCATGATCTCCACCTAAGAAATTGCCAGCAACTACTCTTACGCCTCCACGCAAATGCTTAGCATAGACAAAAAAACTAGAAATTAAATTGCCTTCCTTGTCATAAATCATAACTTGAGGACCTAGACCAGAACTGGTACCGGTAATAATTTCTTCTTTATCATCGCCCATTACATTGCCTGCAGCCGCAAACCATCCGCCTCGTAAATTTTCTGGATAAGCATAGAAACTAAACCCCTTAGCAGCTGGCTGATATGATGAAGCACTAGAAGAAGGAGCATCAGTCCCCCAAGTAGGAGGTGTGACCCCTGGGCTCACTGCAATTTCTCTAATAGTGTCATTCCAGGTATCAGCAATGAATATTCGGCCTTTGTCCACTTCTGTCATTAGACCTTTTGGGTTGTTAAACTTAGCCTCAGCTCTCGAACCATCTTTATATCCTCTCACACCACTCCCTGCAACTGTACGGACTTCTTTAGTTGAAGGTTTGACCCAACGGACTCTTTGCGAGCCAACTTCTGTGAAAAAAATATTACCATCATTGGCCATCGCTAAATACTCAGGATTTGCTAAAACAGAATGCTCACCAACCCCATCTCGCCAACCAACTCGGCCTTGACCGGCCAGGGTTGAAACATTGCTATTAGTTAAATCAATTTTGCGAATACGATTATTATTCATGTCCGCGACATACAAATATCGCCCAGCACCATCCAAAGCTACGCTTGTTGGTTTATTGAATTTAGCACTACCGCCCTGCCCGTTAGCAAAACCTGCGCTGCCGCCAGCTATGTGCCAAGTTCGTCCATCAGAAATTCTGACTTTTCTAATTCTGTTATTACCAGTATCAGCTACATAAAGCCAATTCCCGTCTTTGGAAATATCAATGCCCTGAGGATTATTAAACTTAGCTTCATCCGCAGCACCTTCTTTATATCCATTATTGGGGCCAGTAGAGTTTACTGCTCCTGTACCTGAAATCAATGAAGAAGTTTTGGTATCCAGATTAACTTTGCGAATTCGGTTATTAAATCTATCAGAAACATATAGCGTTTTTCCGTCACTAGAAACTGCTAAACCTTGGATTGTACTAAACCGACAATCATCAGCCGTTGATTCTTTATAATTATCAATACTATTGCCAATTATAAAAGACTCAGAACCGGTCGCTACATTGATACGACGGATTTTGTTATTAGTCGCAGTGTACATGTCGTTACCATGTTTCGCCATTACATAAGGCCGACCAATCACGTTAAATCTATCACTCCCGATCACTCTATCATCTGGCAAAATAGTTTCTCCTGTATGCCGATTAAATCTCTGTACAGTACCAATTCCCGTATTCACCACATAGACATAATCACCAACAATCCAAAGACCATGCGGGAAATTTATCGAAGTCATTGTAGTATCAGAAGCAAAATCTACCATATCACCATTACTCAGATTCACTTTCTTTACTGAATCATTTTTATCATCAGAAATAAACAAATCATTGCCATATTTCGCTAAACCATTTGGATTGTGAAGCCCAGTCGCTACATCATGCTGATCCTTACTACTTTTGTGAACTTTCACAACTTTGTCATGCCCAGTATCAGAAATATATACCCAGTCACCAGCTACCATAACGCCCTGAGGACTATGATATCCACCTTTGAATGTAGATAGCGTGCCACCATTCGTACTAACTGTTTTAATGTCACCATGACCAGTATCCGCTATGTACAAAGTCGAACCATCAACCCAAACTTTACTCGGGAAATAGAGCCCCGAATCTACTATAGTAGTCACGGTCGTATCTGGGGCAATTTTACGGATTTTGTGGTTATTTTTGTCAGCGACGTAAACATATCCATTATTATCTACCGTAACACCCGTTGGCTGAGCAAATGCAGCATTTTTCCCCTTGGCATCAACATCTCCATAGTCACCACCACCAGCATGAGTGTGGACTTTGTTGTTTGTATCAACTTTTCTAATTACATTGTTATAAGTATCAGCAATGTAGAAATTACCATTCTTATCCCGAGTTATGTCCTCAGGGAAATCAAAATTGGCGTCTTTCGCATTTCCACCATCACCATAATAAAGAGCACCATGAAAGGTGCTCGTCGTGCCATAAGAAGCTTGGACGTCGCTTGGTAGCACAAAAAGCGCTGCACCAAACACAACGACAGCAGCAACCGCTGCTAGAAAGAGTTTTTTCATATGTATTTTCGTTTTAATTTTACAAACTATACTAATATTATAGCATATTTTGTCCAAAATGTCCTGGGGTTTAAAACCCCAGGACACAAAAGCAATTACTTAAGCTTTTCAACAAACGTTACTGCTTCTCCCTTAGTTCTAATCTCCCCTCCATATTGCGCTTCTTTAAGTTTAGCCAAAATTTCACCTACTTGCTTACCAGGTTCTAAGCCTAATTCTCGCATCACATCCTCCCCTGAAAGCAGCGGCTTATCAGCCTGAAGTTTTTTGACAGCACCCCTATCATCTTCATATAACTTTTTTATCCCAAGTAATTCTTTTTCTCTAAAAGGCCTCATTCCTCTCATATCAGCTTCAAATAATTGCAGTAGCAAATCCCCTTGCTCAGAACTCAGCAAGGCTCGCCGCTTGCCCAACCTCATTTTATCAAAATTACATCTATCATCATGATGCCTTATCAACCAAATTATTTTCTGCATTCTCTCACGCGAGAATTTAAGCCGCTTCATAATTTTCTCTGCCATTTCAGCCGAAGCTTTTACATGCCCATGAAAACTTATTCTAATCTCTTTTTTTACTTGTCGAACGCTGCTTTGTTTTTGCTTACCAATGTCATGAAGCAACACTGCCCAACCTAAATCCAAATCCACGCCATCATCCAGAGAATCTAGTGCCATCATTGTATGCCTAAACGCATCGCCTTCAGTGTGATATGGCTTTGATTGTGCTATATTTTTTAGCGCCCAAACTTCTGGCAAAATATGCTTTAATAAGCCTAATTTGTCGAGATTTTCTAGAGAATTAGCCCGCGATTTATCACTCAACATCTTGTCTAATTCTTCCCGCACTCGCTCCACAGAAATCTCTAGAATTTTTTGAGAATTTTCCTGCAACATTCCTTCAATGCCTTGAGCATATTCGAATCCCAAAATATTTTTGAATCTTATTGCACGCAAAATTCGCAAATAATCTTCATCTATTCTATTTTGGGCATCGCCAATAAATCTCAAAACTTTTTTCTCTAAATCTTCCTGGCCTTCAACAAAATCTATCATTTTCTTTTTTAACGGATCGTAAAACAAACCATTAATACTAAAATCTCGCCGCTCAGCGTCTTTTTCTGCAGAAGTAAACTCGACACGTTGGGGTCGGCGTGTATCAGTCCCAATATCTGATCTAAAAGTCGCTACCTCAAAAGCTATTTTATCTTCGACTACTAGTATCACTCCAAATTCTTTTCCAACCGGCTTAGTATTCTCAAATAGTTTTTCTACTTCATCTGGCTTAGCATTCGTTGCTATATCTATGTCTTTTATTTCTCGCTTCAAAAGCATATCCCTCACTGCCCCACCAGCAAAATAAGCCTCAAATCCGGCCTGTTGTAATTTCTTAACTACTTTTATAGCAGTTGCTTGCATATGGTTCATAACGTAGGGAACAGCCTGCCTACCGGCAGGCAGGCTGTTCCCTACAATAATTTTATTCTATATATTTTCTATTTTTGAGCTTTGGCGGCAGATGTTCTTGCTCGACTTTAGCATCTTTGTAATCATGAGCATATTTATAGCCTTTACCGTAATCTAAATTCTTCATCAAGTCAGTGGGGGCATTTCTGAGATGCAATGGCACAGGCTCGTTACTAGTTTTCTTCGCATCATCAGCTACTTTTTTATACGCTACGTAGGCTTGGTTAGATTTCTTTGCTTTGGCTAAATAGATAGTAAGCTGCGACAAAGCGGTATTTGCCTCTGGCATGCCAATAAACTTAATAGTATCTAATACACTAGTAGCCAGAATCAAAGCTTGCGGATCAGCATTGCCGATATCCTCTGAAGCAAATCTAACTAATCGCCTCACAACATACAAAGGATCCTCCCCCGCTTCTAGCATTCTAGCCATCCAATACAAACTAGCATTAGGATCGCTATCGCGTAAACTTTTGTGCAAAGCAGAAATTATATTATAATGTTCCTCGCCATTCTTGTCATAAATCATGCTGCGACTCATGGCCGCACTTTCAATATCTTTCAAATTTATTTTACCTCCCTTTCTTTTGCCTCGGGCAGAAATTTCTAAAATAGTAAGCAAGGCTCGCGCGTCACCCTGAGCCAAATCTAACAGAAATTTAGACGCAGAGTCAGCTAGTTCTAATTTTTGCTTTCCTAATCCCTTTTCTGAATCTAAAGCGCGCTCGGCTAAATTTTGCAGATCACGGCTAGCCAATCTATCTAAAACTATAACCCTACACCGAGATAACAACGCAGGTATAACTGAGAATGACGGGTTTTCAGTAGTCGCACCTATTAAAATAATCTTGCCAGATTCAACATGAGGCAGCAAAACATCTTGCTGGGCTTTGTTGAATCTATGAATTTCGTCTAGAAATAATATCGTCCTGATTCCACTAACTTCTAATCTCTTCTCAGCTATTTCTGCTTCTTGCTTAACTTGCTTAGTCCCAACACTGACTGCGCTATAATTTGCGAAGTGCGCTTTAGTAAGCTTGGCGATAATTCTAGCTAGGGTTGTTTTACCAACGCCAGGCGGTCCCCAGAAAATTAGCGAAGCTAAATCATCGCTCTCTATTAATTTTCTAAGCAAGCTCCCTTTACCAATAATCTTTTCTTGCCCCACATAATTATCAAAACTAAGAGGCCGCAAGCGATCAGCTAATGGCGCGACACTATTCGCGTTATTTTTTTGTATTGACTCTTCGAAGAGTGAGGAGGGTTGTTGCATATATTTATTATAGCGAACAGAATGCGAACGTCAAGAGCGAGAAAAATATCCCTAAAAAATATCAGCCCTGACCACACAGGGTCAGGCTACACGGGTAAACCAATAATCTCCTGTAGCCTCGGGCCCATGTGCCCGAGGCTTAGACCTATAGATTAAATCCAATCAAGAAAAAACCGATCACCTCCCAGGATCGGTTTCCTAAAAATTTCGTCATTTAGTTTCTCCCCTTCTTTATCAGTGCCTTCATTCGCTTTTCCCCAAAGAGTATATAGGTAAATGTGACCTCAAAAACAACTTTGTATTCATAGAACACATACCCCTTGACCCTTCTTTCCTTACCAACTTCCACCACCATAATGTCCACCTGCGACCCCGGATCCAAATTGAATTGATCACAATTCTCAAACCAGGCCTGAACATTCAGAAAAACTGGATATCGAGACCCTTTCATCTTGCCGACTTTGGCTTTTTTGAAATAACCTCCAAGCAGAAAGAAACACCCAAGTTGCCCAATCATTTCCATGAATCTGAAAAACCAGTTATCTCCTTCAAGATCTGCTTCTGTAAGTAACCGAGTTGCCAAAATGGCATTATCAGAGATTCCTATCACCTCATCAAGCATTAGAATCTCATCTTTGTGATGGACAACCTCCAGAATCTGCTCACGAGAAATCGGCTTTTCCAAAAACTGTATCTCAGGAAGTTTCCGATTTTCATGAAACATTGGGGAGCAGAAGATAACGGACATAGCTTCAAGGCGATTCGGCAGATTAATTCCAGCTATCCAAGTATCATCTGCATAGCAACAAGATATTGAAGCTTTATCAGTAGGAACAACCGCATTCTTGAATCCAGCATTGAAGTATCCAGTCCTCGCAATCCAGTCCCGAGGAAATTCTTTAACAATTTCCTGTAGGAGAAGATAGCCTGGGGCTACCTTAATTTTCCCAAAATGAGCATCAAATACCCATTCCGGAATTTGAATCAAATCACTCTTTTTCACAATAAACGCCCTCCATAAAATGTAAAAAGTTCATTCGTTGGCCGAATGCTAACACTTTTCACTATTTTTGTCAAAGCTATATACTAGCTTTCATCTTGTGCCACTCACTTCCTTGCTCATGCGCA
>CAYSJE010000037.1:0-6795 GCA_964431345.1 uncultured Candidatus Saccharibacteria bacterium | reverse complement strand
ATATTGATAAGTTTTTGAAAGTGGACAAAAATCGATCTGAGCTTTTGCAAAAAATTGAAAAGATGCGTCATGTTAGAAATGAAATTGATGACAAGATGAGATCAGCTAGTGGTGCGGAGCGACCGAAGATTATAGAAGCTGCAAAGCAACTCAAAACAGATCTGCAAAAATGTGAGCCAGAGTTCAAGGAGTTAGAGATTGAATACAAGGATTTGTTAGGCCGAATTCCTCTGCCACCAGCAGGGGATTGGCCTGTGGGGAAAGACGAAGCTGATAATGAAGAAATTTCTAAACAAGGCGAGATACCGAAATTCGATTTCCAGATAAAGGATCATATTGAATTGGGTAAAAGCCTTGGAATACTTGATCTAGAATCTGGTGTTAATATCTCTGGGTTTAGAGGTTATGTACTGAAAAACGAAGGAGTACTATTGCAGATGGCTGTTTTGTGGCATGCACTTAAAAAGCTCAGGGAGAAGGGTTTCGAGCTTAATATTCCACCAACAATTGTGAAGCCAGAGGTCCTGTTTGGCAGTGGGCACTTTCCTTTTGACACAGAGAACATTTACAGAGCGGTTGAACAAGAGCATGTTGATGATAAAGAAGAAGATGAGAAATTTTTGTCCGGGACATCAGAGCCATCATTACTTGCTCTCAATCAAAACAAAACTTTGAGTGAAAAGGATTTGCCGATAAAGCTAGCTGGATTTTCACCATGCTATAGATCTGAAATTGGAAGCTATGGTAAAGATACAAAGGGGATTTATCGAATCCATGAATTCTGGAAAGTAGAGCAAGTCGTGCTTTGCGCGAATGATGTTGCTCAGTCAAACAAGTGGTTAGAGGATTTACGTATCATTTCTGAGGAAATATTACAGGACTTTGGGTTGCCATATCGGATTGTAAAAAATTGTACAGGTGATATGGGAGCAGGGAAGTATAAAATGTATGATATTGAAACCTGGATGCCTTCGCGAGATGGCTATGGAGAGACTCATTCAGATTCTGCTTTGCATGACTGGCAAGCACGTCGACTCAATATCAAGTACAAGGACTCGGAAGGCAAGACTAAGTTTGTGCATACTCTTAATAATACAGCCATTGCTACGCCGAGAATTCTGATTCCTCTGCTGGAAAACCACCAACAAGCTGATGGCAGTGTGAAAATACCAGAAGTTTTACAGGAGTATCTTGGCACAGATGTAATTAAATTAAAGTAGTCTATGATTGTAGCAATTGATGGTCCGGCAAGCGCTGGCAAAGGGACCGCGGCGAGAAAACTTGCCCAAAAACTTGGATTCGTACATATTGATAGCGGCTCTTTTTACAGGGTAGTTGCGTTTCATGTTTTTAATTTACAGATAGATTGGGAAAATTCAAAACTCGTTCTTAAGCTGCTTCCACAAATTGATATCAGTATTAAAGCAGGTGAGGATCGAGATGTGATTATTTCCAATGGTCGAGATGTTACAGATGAGATTAGATACGATGCAGTTTCACAAATAGTTTCCCAAGTCAGTCGTATTCCAGGGGTTCGAGCCTGGGTGAATCAGAGAGTTCGGGAATTCGCCGAAGGGAAGAATGTGGTAGTTGAAGGGCGCGATATTACAACCAAGGTTTTCCCGAAGGCAGAATTTAAGTTTTATCTGGATGCAGATTTGGATGAGAGAGCTAAGAGACGGCACCTAGAGTTAGAAACTAAAGGAGTGATGGTTGAAATTTCTCAAGTAAAAGCTGATTTATCATCGCGTGACGAGTCCGATAAAAACAAACCTGGGGGTGAAATGAAAATTGCAGCAGATGCTATTTATGTAGATTCAACAAATATGAGCGTCGAGGAAGTTGTGGAATTTATGACGCAAAAAGTTAAGTCTGGGAAAATTAAACGAGTGGTTTAATCTATGGCGCGGCGACGAAAAATTTCAGAGAAGAATGTAGTCCAAAAAGAAGTGGCGCGTCGGCGTTCTAAAATCATTGAACGGACTGCACCTGTGGAGAATACCGAGCGGCGCAAAAGCTTGCGTTTGGTTTATGGTGTGTTACTCCTAATAGTCATTGCTTTGACTATTTACATTCTGATTTTCTCCGGAAGTTTCACTATTCAGCGCGTCATAGTCGTGGGGGCGGAAAATGTGAGTGATGAACGCATAGAGGAGCCGGTTAATAAAGAAAAGGAGAATAAGCTTTGGGGATTTCTGCCGGGTAACAATATTTTCCTCTACAATACTAAACGGGCCCAAACGTCCCTGCTAGAAAAAATTGCTCAAATCCAATCGGCTAAAATAACTCGTAAATTACCGAATACACTCAAGGTCTATATTGAAGAGAGAGAGCCTGTTATGATCTGGGAATCAAATAGAAAAAGATATTATTTAGATATTGATGGTATTGTTAGTAAGGCGATTACTGGCGGGAGTGAATATGATTTGCCTGTTATAAAAGATGAATCTAATCAAGAATTAGAACCACGGGAGAAAGTTGTCTCCGCAAAATTCGCTGAATTTGTAGTTGATTTGGCGAATACCTTTCACCAAGAGACTAGTATAGAAATAGGGGAATTACTTACACCATCGCCGCTTTCTCGTGAAATCCATATCAGGACAAGTGAAGGTTGGATCATATATTTCACTTCATCGCGCACATTGGAAAGTCAATATACAAAACTTATTTTAGTTTTGAATAATGATTTGACTAAAGAACAGAGGCAAAATTTAGAATACATTGACTTAAGGATTCCAGATAAGATATTCTATAGATAGGAATTAATCAAAAATTTACCTAAACTACTATGATTTGGGCGTTTGTCGGAGTAATCATTGGGATAGTTGCTGGGATTTTGTCCCAGTTTGCTCTACCACCAGAATATGCGAGGTACACAGCCGTTGCTGTTTTAGCTATGGTTGATTCTATTTTTGGGGCTTGGCGGGCAGAATTGGTGACCCGGCACAAATACCAGACAGATTATACATTCAAGGGCCCAGGTGCAAAAAACAAACGAGATAATTACAGTCCATTTATATTTATTTCAGGCCTGATTTTCAATACTGGCTTGGCCGCAGCTTTCACATATTTAGGAGATAGACTAGGGCTAGATATCTATTTAGCTGTAGTTGTTGTGTTTACTTGGCGTATTTTTATGAATTTAGGGGTGGTCAGAAGGGTTTATTTCGAGCGATTTGGATGGGGGAAGAAAGCCAAAAACGCCTAGTTTTAGCTTCAAGAACCTATTATTGACAAAATGGCATAGTTATGCTAGCTTAAAGAGTTGACGCTCTTTTTTATTTTGTTTAGTAGGGAAGAAAGGAGGTACCCAAATGGGAAATAAATTTCCTTTATGGGTATATTCCGGTTCTATAGTTGTTGCGCCTTCATTGGAGATCCAGGTGGATTATTTTGGAAGTTTTTTCCTGAAATGGAATACTTCTGGACAATTCTTGGCCAGAAATTTCGATCAACTACGTTTTGCGTTATCCGTAATTTCTGAGGGATTTTGTAGAAATTTTTCAGAAACTTTGTGGGTATTGCACGTGGTTGTTCCGGATGAAAATCGGGCCAAGCTAATTGCCAGTGCGCATGGTGGTGACTACAGAGGAAATTTTCCTCTTAATTTGTCGACGGATTTTTTGAGCTTTACGCTCGACCAGCCACCTATCAGACAATATAGTATGCCGGAATTACGGATCGTTGTTTGATAACAGCGATCAGGTCATAATCAATCTTGGATAATTAAGCTCTTGATTATGGCTTCCCTACTGAACAAAAAATTATTGCTAGAAAGCCCAAAATAGTGTACAATATATACATAGTTATTATAAATTAATACCTAAAATATGTGTGCAGCAAGAAAAAGAGAGGGCGCTGAAGGAGCTCAGCCTGACTCAAGTAAGGCTGAAGCAACCAAAAAACCGGAAGCATCAAGAGAAAAAGAGAGTGGATTAGACTCTAAGGAAAGATTCCCAGAGCGTTTTCCAGAGCGTTTTAAAGGTGCTAAAGAAGCTGTTGATAGAATAAAGGATTATGGACCAAATAAAGCGAAATGGGCTAGATATGACACATATGATAGAAAGATACTTGGAGAATACGCACAAGAAGCAAGTCAATCAGGTAATTCTACTACTGCAAAAGCTTTGAGGGTATTTATAGATAAAAAAAATGCTAGCATAGATGCCTATAAGGCTATGAGGCTTAAGCCGGCCGAAAAGCCCCACTTGGTACTGCGTATGGCAAGTCATCTTCCTTTTGCAGAAAGGCTTGAGCGCAGTTTTTTGAATTCTCAAACTAGATTAGAAAGACGCTTAGATAAATCGGCTACAAACTTTGAAAAAGCTTCTAAGGTGATGAATGATGGTATGGATCTCTTGTATGGGCAGGCAACAAAGGATTCTGATATTGATTTAGGGAAAGGTTTTTGGAATAGAGTTGGCAGAACAAAGGACAGAATTGTCGATCCCTTCAAGAATAAAGAATCAATTTTCACAAGAGCCAAAAGTATTAAAGCTAGAAGGATTCAGGGGCAAGTTTTGGAAGCCAATGCTGTGGCTAGAGCCAATTACAAAGAAATTGTGCCGAATGGGACTCTAGATGCAGCGGATCCAGATTATGATACAGCTTCTATCTCTGGCAAAGACCTAACCAAGGCTACCGGAGAAGTTTTAAATAGCTTTGCTGAGGATTACAAAGTTGCTCGAGACAAAGAGACAGGCAAAGTTAATTCAGTTTTCTCTCTAGAGGAAAAGGCTCTGAGAGTCGCCAAAAGCGAATATACTATGTCTCAGGCTGAAAAGAATATGAATATGGCCAAAGAATCTGGCGATGTTGCTAGTTTCATGTCTCACCTAAAGGATTATAGAGCTGCCAAAGAGCAAAGTGAAATGGCGGGCTATTTTATGAAAAAGGGCATCAAAATGGAAGCCAGATGGCATAGGCTCAAAGATGCGACTCTTAATCTGCCAGCCAATGCTATTAACAAGGGCAAAAAACTTCTGACAGATACCCGTTTAAAAGTTGCTGGTCTTGATAAAGGATATTTTGAACAAATAATTGCTAATCAAGAAGCTCAAATAGCTGAGCTAAAGGGTATTAGGACTGGTAAAAAAGTTGAAGTTAGCTCTGGTGCAGAGGCTCAGGCGCAACAAGAAACCGGCCCAACTGCCAAAGAATTCGCTGAAGCGCTTAATACAATTAGGGAGCTAAAGACAGTTGTTGATAAACTAAGGACCGAGATAACTAGGGATGGCCAGACTCCAGGAGAGATCCGAGTTCCTGCGAAGAGAAAAGAGAAGGCTGAAGCAAAACCAGCTGAAGTTCAGAAACCGAAAGAAAGTGCTTCGGAAAGAGTGAGAAGTATTCTAGAGTTGACTTCGAATATGGTAGGAGATGGCAGCCTCGGCTTTAAAAAAGATTTTGTAGATGTTATGAATAACGAACTTATAGCAGCTGCGGAGAAATTGCCAAAGGATAGTAAATTGATTGATCAGGTTCTTGACAGAGCTGCTAAGTTAGAAGATTTGGCAATAAAAGTTGGGAATGTAAGCTCTGCAGACAGACCGAAATTGAAGACTGAAAAATTTAGTGCCGGTGTTGATTTACCAACAGATGTGAAGGCTGGTCTAGGTAAGAGACTTTCAGATAGAGAAATGCCAAGGAACGAAAGTATGAACAATCTTAATAAAGCATATGAAAGACTTTCTTTTGATAAACTTGTGGATCTTGATGGTAGGATTAGAGCTTCTCAGGCAGGAAATGGAAAAGAAGGTGATGATTTAAATGATCTGCTTGAGTCTTTCAGATTGACATCAGCTGGTGAATCTTGGGCAACCAATTTCACTATTGATGCCTACAAGAAAAGACAGAAAAAAAGGCAGTCAGAGTTAAGAAATACAGGTACCAGAAGGCGAGAGAGTAGTAAAGGTAAGTCTTCAAAAAAGGCAGCTTAAATTTTAAAAAATTATATGGATAAAAAAAGAGAAAAATTATTAGAGATTCTAGGGCAATTTGAGAATCTTGCTCCAGAGAAAAAAACAGAAATCGAAGAAACGATTAAGTCGAAAACTAATAATCTAGATGATGCCGTTCAGGCAATTGCTGTTTTGATTGGTGAAAATATGGCGGACCTTCAGGGGGAAGAGGAAAAATTAGATGAGGAAAGTCGGGCTAATAGACGCAAAATGCTGGAATTACTAGATGACCTTGATGAGCAGCTTGAGGAAGAAGAAGTCAAACTTAAAAAAGAAGTTTTTAACAAAGAAAATGCGGCCTATGATGAAGATGAGCGAAAACTCACAGAATTAGAGGGAAAAATGGGGAAATTGGCTCAAGAGGAATAGAGCTTGCAGCCCTTGAAAAATTAGCAAATATTATATATAATAAACCCTGCCGATTGATCGGCAGGGTTTTGTTGTAATTGGCTTATTTATGCAAGAAAAAGCGAAAACAATTTGGAATGATTGGTGGTTAATCAATTTCCTCGGCATAAGCCTAATTCTGAATATTGGACTTTGGGTTTGGTTGAGCCTAAAAATACCAGCAGATTTGGCAGAAATCACCCTGCACTATCATGCTCTTTTTGGGCCAGATTTTTTTGGTGAGCCAGAGAAGCTTTTCTACCTGCCAGGTATTGGTACAGCAATTCTAGCTGTAAATTTTGCGGTAGTATTTTTTGGATATAAATTGGAATTTTTTGCTATGCGAATGTTAGGCTTTGTTACATTACTTAGCGAGGCAATTCTGTTGATTGCTAGTTTGTTAATTCTTGGAGTTCAATAATATGCCTGGTTGGAATCCCCTTAATCGACC
>CAYSJE010000036.1:0-6887 GCA_964431345.1 uncultured Candidatus Saccharibacteria bacterium | reverse complement strand
ACTTATGAAGATTTCAGAGATGTCGATCCAAATGAAGACCCAGATTTAGATGGCTATTATGCTGACAGATATGAAAATAGACAAAAGGGATATTTTGTAACAGTTACTCCTGGCCTGATCAATGCGACAACGGGAGAGGAATATGTTCCCGGGGCAAGTGATGCCTTGTATACTAATATCGAAGAATATCTTGTAGGTACAAATCCAACCAATGCAGATACGGACGCTGATGGAATGCCCGATGAACAAGATTATTTAGGTGTTGGGCAAAGTCAATTACAATTTGTGGTTGACGAAGCCTTGGGCAATTTGGGATATCTAGATGTTGGGGTGACAATGGTCGGAGTGGATAATCGCAAATTAGTGACAGTGAGTACCGCCTCTGTTAGAAATTATGTTACTCCGATAGAACAATTCAAAGTTTCTCTAAATGCGGATAGTGATGTTTTACCAGTAGGCAGTGATGAGACAGTGAATTTAATTAGCGATGTGATTCAAGGAAGTGTTCAGCCCGAGTCACTAAAATACACTTGGGAATTTAATGGAGTTAATATTTGTGAATTAGATGAATTTACTAATTTTTGTGGGTATAATAAGGATAGTTTAGTTTTGGGAGGTTCAGGGCCATTGGCTTTCGAAAACTTGCCGGGAATTGATGATGTTGATTTTGGGGATGCATATACTATTAAACTGAGAGTTTTGGACGAAGTTTCTCGGCAGAGTGGGGAAGCTGAGGTTCGGCTACGACGAACCGCGAGTGTAGATCTAACTACAGTTTGTGATGGCCAAGTGGGATTAGAGAATCTGACAGTTGGAGAGGATGGAGTTGCTCCCAGAAAAATTTGTGTTAATGAATATGATTTTGATACAGGGAACGAAGATCAAATAGTTTTCAAGTGGTACAAAGACGGAATTTTTGACCAGAAACAAAGTGGGGAAGGGAAAAAAACGTTCGAAGTTTATGGGACCAAGACAGCTGGAGAAACTCATACAATCGCTGTAGATGTCTTACCAGATGGTTTACAGACACAAATGATGACCGGTGAGATAACTTTGACAGTTGCTGGTCCAATGGTTAGAATTACCGAACCAGGGGAGCGTATTGGAATAAGTGATGAAGTTGCTGGGGATGTTTCCAAATATCTATCGATTGATCCAGGGGAAGAAGTTACTTTTTCAGCTGAAGCAGCAAATTTTGGAGCCGCTTCAACCTATAATTGGGATTGGGTGATTGACGGCGAATCTGTTGGGGAATTTAGTTCTGCTGAGCGTGCGCAAGATTTTACTTACAAATTTCCAGACGATACAACATATGGAGAACAGTCCGAGTTAGTTTTGCAGCTTCGCGGCGAGGATGAAGGCGATCTGAAAGATGCGATGGATAGTATAGTTATTGTTGTGGGGGAGCCAGGAGGATTGGCTGGTACGTCTGAGGGATTATTTGGGCACATGGCCGCGGCGTTTTCTTTCCTAGACAAAGAAGAAAAGATGAGCTTGCAAATAGTGCTAATCATCGCAGGATTTTTGTCGATTGGTATAATAAGTATTTATTTTTACAAAAAAGTCTTTGAGAACTAATAGTTTTGCAAAATTTGCGAAGAAATTCTTTGCCTTATCAATTGTTATCTTGATAGTTTTGTTTAGTATGTCTGGCCTTGCTTTTGCTGAGTACGAAACAAATGTAGGGACTCAAACAGAGTGTAGCGACATGCAAAAGGAGAGCTGCGATAAACTGGGGTCAAAGATTTGCTGTGTCCCTGACATTTCTTCTCCGCGGGAATTTGATTGTTTGCAGGAGTGTTCTATGCAGTATGATAGATGTCGCGATCATTGCACAGAAAAAGGTTGCCTGGATGTGCTTGAAGTAGATGCGGCAGGGAATTGTGATTGTGGTGGATGCAAGGAAACTACTTGTTCGGATGGTTCACAGAAAGTTGATTCAATCCCGGAGTGTAGCGAGACTTTGTGTAAAGGAAAAGGATATATTTTAAGTGATAATTATTGTTGTACTTGTCTGGATGGAGCGAATGCATGTCATCAGTATTGTAAAGAAAAAGGTAAACCATATTCTAATTGGGGAGAGCTTGATCATAATTGTAGTTGCTATGATGAGAAGTATTATCCTGCCACGGCGGACTCTTGTGAGATATTTTGTTTTCCAAATGCCCCAATATTTAATGAGACTAGTGATCCAAAATGTACTTGTAATAACGATTATATTGCTGATGCGCGAGCGTGCCAGGATCATTGTGAAAAAAATGGGCTAGATGGAATATGGGATGCCCCTCGTAACAAATGCCGTTGCGAAGGGGATTTTAGATGGACGGCTATTTTTTGTGATACCTATTGTAAAACAGACTGTGGCGAGTGGTCTGGGGAAGCTACCGGGACTGAGGATGATTGCGGCTGTGTAGATTGCCCTGAGGAGGGTGTGGGCAGTGGCATAATTCCACTAGAAATAGGTATTGGGGCAACAGATTCTGTGACAGGCATAGCTGATTATATAGCCCAAATCTATTGGTTTGCGACAGCAATAGTTGGCTCTGTAGCGGTAATAATGATAATTATTGGGGGAATTCAATACTCAACGGCGGGCGGGAACCAAAAAGCGATTGCTTCTGCCAAAGAAACGATAATTAGTGCTATAATAGGATTAGTGACTGTTGGTTTAGGCTATTTATTACTCAGTACTTTCGGTAATCAGTTTGTTGATTTACAAGAACCTGATATACAAACAATAAAGCCAGGTCAGTATGATTTTGATGCTTGGGATAAGGAGCCAAGATGCCAATGGAGTTATTCTTGTAATGCAGCGAGTCATTTAGAAATGGATGCTGAAAATTGTGCAGGAGAAGGTGAAGAAGGGCAGAGATGTTGTTGTCGAGGTGATGAAAAAAATTATTCTTATAAAGAATGTCATAATGATACATGTGTTGAGATTGAGACTCATGATCCGCTCATGGAGGATCGTTGTGACAAAGTTGGTGAGTCATGCAAAAAAATCCCGACGGGTCATTGCGATGTAAATGAATCATGGGCAAAAGCTAGGTGTACTAATGGTAAATATGAAAAAATGGGGGAATTGTATTGTTGTCTTGAAGGAATGGAGTGTGTCGAGGTAGGTGGGGAATGTGATTCACGGGAAGATTGTTGTTTATATAAAACAGTAAATGAGTGTAAGTCTTCAAAATGTCGTAGAAAGCCAAGTACTCCTGATTTAGGGGATAGACTTCCTTGGTTACCTCCAATGGCTAATTAAATATTTTATGATAAAAATAAAAATTGGAATTATTCTGTTTGTAATTTTTGCTTGTTTAGTAGTGCCGGTTTTGGTTGCGCAGGCGCAAGGAGGGGGAGTGATTCCTCTAGAGATCGGAATTGGTGGAGATGATTCTGTTACTGGTATAGTTGATTATATTGATCTAATTTACAAATTTGCGACTGGGATTGTTGGCGGGTTAGCAGTGGTAATGATTATAATTGGCGGAGTTCAATACTCGGCTGCTGCCGGAAACCAGAAAGCAATTGGCTCTGCCAAAGAAACTATAACTAGTGCTATAGTTGGTTTGGTAGTTGTTGGCCTGGCGTATCTGATTCTAGGAATTTTTGGTAATCAATTTGTGGTATTAGTTGAGCCTAATATTCCTCCACCTAAGGAGTCCACCAGTAAAACTCGAAGCTGTCCAGAAGGGCAAAAATACTTCGAGGAAAAAGAAGGCTGCGATCCGTACTGTCAGGCAAAATATAACCGGACTTGTAGTCCTTTACCTATTGGTGGAGGAGACACAGGCTATTGTTGTATGGAGGAGTCTGTTGATCCTGAAAATGATAAGTGCCAGGACACCTGCCAAAAACTTGAATGGGGTCTTTGGCTGAAGGAGGGACCTTGCTGGCAAGTCCGTGATCCGAAATGGTGTAAGGCAACGGGGATTCCTGAGGCAAAAATTATAAATAATGATCCAAGGTTTCCGTCGGTAGGCCCGGCAACATATGATGCAAAGAGATGTGCTGCCGATTTTGGTGCCTGGAGTAGCAAGTGTCGGGCGGAAAACTGCGGGGTGGCTGAGCTCAAGTATTTGACTAATGGTAATTTTTATTGTTGTACTGCCGCAGCAAAATCACATTAATGATCTACCAGAATTTATGAATAGACGAAACCTAATATTGATTGTAATTATCGTAGCTATTGTTGGAGTGGCTGCTTTATTAATGTATTTCTTTTTTTGGCGAGGCGATGGCCAAATTTCTGATCAGGCTGGAGAAGAGGGACAACAGGGAGCGCTAGATTTAGCTGGAGAAAGAGATGCTGAGCCTTCCTCTGGGGATGGAAATGGAATCAGAGTTAATCCGGCTGAGGGTCTAGGGGAAGCTGTGGTTGAGAGTGAGGGAGAGGGTTTTGCAGAAATTTCTGAAATAGATGCAGTTGAGCAATTGAAAGTTTTCCAAGCTGTTATCCCGACCAAAACAATCAGCCCAATACTAACTGCTAGCCAAGAACGTTTTCAATATTACGATCCGTATGAGCAAAGCTTTTTGTCAGCTAGCTTTTTGGGGACAAACCCTGAGTTTTTGTTAGAACCAGCGACTTTGTTGAGTGAAGTCGTTTGGGCGCCGGATCATTCTCACATGGTTTATGAGGCAGATGATAGCAGAAGTGTTTTCGCTGATGTTCAGGGTGGCAAAGAAATACCACTAAGCGATAAAATATATTCCCCAGTATTCACTGACGATTCTCTAAATATTTCCTATCAATATATTGATCAGGATCAAGGAGTCTCCACAATCAATGTCGGCAACCCGGAAACAGAGCTTAGTGAATACAAAGTTTTAAAAGAATTGAATGGTGATTTGCGGTTGCAAAATGTGCCTGGGAAAAATCAAGTGGCTTACTACATGGCTCCTAATGCGCAGCGAAAATCAGGTGTTTATGCGATAGACTTGTCAAAAGAGAATACTCACTTATTGGCTAGCCAGGCTTATGGGGTGGCGGCCAAATTTAGCCCAGACGGTAGCCAGATGATTTATAACAGACTAAGCTCTAATGGCCGGCCGGAATTATGGTTGGCAAGCAGTGACGGAACTGGCGCTCGTAAATTATCACTGTCTACTTTTGTAGATAAAGTTATCTGGTGTAAGTTAAATAGTCGTCTGTACTTGGCTGTGCCGAAATCATTGCCAACAGCTAGTGATTATTATGAATTTAATTTGAAGACTGATGATATTCTTTATTCCTTGGATTTAACAACAGCTGAATCAGAAACAATATATGACTTGTCTCAGCTAGATCCTCCTATTGATATGCGAGAAATGTTTTTGACACCATTAGAAATGCTATTGTATTTCAGAAATGAGCGTGATGATAATCTCTACGTAGTTAATTTACAAAAAATATACGAAATACGATATGGATTTAGACCGCCTGAATAAAAAAAATTATGGTAAAGCTAAAAAAAATCTACGTCTGCACTAATTGTGATACCCAGTTTCCAAGTTGGTTGGGGAGATGCGCTGAGTGTGGCGCTTGGAATACTGTTGAAGAATCTGTGGGGGGAGGGGAAGGGCGAGCAACTGTCGATCATAAGGCAAGCAAGCCCCAAAGTATTAGTAAAGTTTCCAATGAAGAATCAACCCCACTTTCTACTGGTTTAACTGAGTTTGATCGTGTTGTTGGTGGCGGAATTGTGCCTGGAAGTGTTGTTTTATTGGGTGGAGATCCGGGGATTGGTAAGTCAACCTTGATAATGCAAGTTTGTGCGAGTTTTTTGGATACGAATCCAAAAAAAGAAATTCTATATGTTTCTGGGGAAGAATCTCTAGGGCAAATCAAAATGCGAGCGGACAGAATAGGGATGAATGGCAAGACAATCGAATTCATGACAGAGACAAATCTAGAATACATAATCTCTGTGATAGAAAAGAAAAAACTAGCATTAGTAATTGTTGATTCAATTCAGACTATGCATACAGATGATTCGCCAGGGGCTGCTGGGAGTATTTCACAGGTCAGGTCTTCTGCTAGTAAGCTTTTAGAGATTGCTAAACGATACAACATAGCTGTACTATTAATAGGTCATGTTACAAAAGATGGGGCAGTTGCTGGTCCTAAAACCCTCGAGCATTTGGTAGATGCCGTATTGTATTTAGAGGGTGATAGATATCAGACTTTCAGAATTCTGCGTGGGGTCAAGAATAGATTTGGCTCGACTAATGAAACAGGGATATTTGAAATGAAAGAAGGTGGACTTGTTGAAGTCACTGATCCTTCTGGAATATTTTTGCAAGAGCGAACGACTGATGTATCTGGATCTGTGATTGGGGTAACGGTAGAAGGGAAGCGGCCATTTCTCGTAGAAGTCCAGGCTCTTACAACTCCGACACCATTTGGCTATCCAAAGCGTACGGCTTCTGGAGTTGATCTAAACCGCCTGGCTCTATTAATAGCTGTTTTGAGTAAACGAGCTCAGCTAGATTTATTTTCTCAAGATGTGTTTGTAAATATAGTTGGCGGTTTCAAAATAAAAGAGCCAGCAGTAGATTTAGCAGTGTGCTTGGCTGTAGCCTCCGCTTTTATAAACAAACCTATCAATGCGAAAATAGCTGCTATAGGTGAAGTAGGTTTGGCTGGTGATATTCGCCCAGTTTCTTCTTTAAACGAGCGAGTGCACGAAGCAGCCAAACTGGGATTTACAGAAATAGTCGTTCCCAAACTTGCGAACGGTAAAATCAATGGTAACGGTAAAGCTAAATTGATTCAAGTAAGTACTCTTTCAGAAGCAATCAACGCACTATTACCGTCTTCTAAAAAATAAAAACCCCTCTAAGGGGAATGTTTAGATAGCGTTTACTTTTGAGTGCCTGAAAAGGCCTTTTTTTGTTTAATATAAGGT
>CAYSJE010000035.1:0-6889 GCA_964431345.1 uncultured Candidatus Saccharibacteria bacterium | reverse complement strand
CCTAGCCAACATCACATCATTGCGCCAGGGTGGGGCAATACGATTAGAATTCGGCCCACACCAAACCCCTTGCAAAGGCAGGGGATAAGCTATAATATAGTAACCAGACTTAATTTGTCCGAATAGGACTGTTTTAGACCCAAAATATTAATTGACATTCCCCACTAATTAACTATACTAAACAATACGTTTAATTTTTACGCAACTAAACGTTTCAATTTAGTCTCCATTAAATTGAAGCTCTATAAATAAAATATGGCAAAGGAATCAAACAAATCTAGTTTCGGTAGTAAACTAAAAAAGGTGGCCACTATGGGTGGAGCATTAGTATTGCCACGCGTCCCTCGCGTTGGTCTCGACCTGATGGTCAAGCAACTCCGTAAAAAAATGGTCAAGCGATTTGAAGAGAATCCCGAAGGTTTAGACGAAAGAGAGCTTCGCTGGAAAAAAGGTTTTTCACTCAAAATGGCCGATCTTTATCTACATATTAGTAAGGACATTTCGCCAAACTTTCGCTACCGCCTAATCAACAATTTGGCCAACAATGCCATCATGAAAGGTGGTATTGCCCGAGCGGAATTTGAAGCCAAAGAAGGCTTCAGACCCCCAAGTCTTGGAGTCATGAGCCCAACTATGCGGTGTAATTTAACTTGTACTGGTTGCTATGCATTTGAATATAACAAAACAAAATCTGGAGATCTTTCTTACGAAGTAATGGACAGGGTTTGCAAGGAATTAAAAAGCATGGGTTCGTATTTTGCTGTTATCACCGGTGGTGAACCATGGGTTCGTAAAAAAGATTTGCTCAAACTATTCAAAGAACATAACGACATGTACTTCATTACTTATACTAATGGTACTTTGATTGATGAAGCTACAGCCAAAGAAATTGAGAAGCTAGGCAACGTTACTCCTTGCATCAGTGTTGAAGGTTACGAGAAAGATACTGACATGCGACGTGGTGAGGGAGTCTCCGAAAAGATTTTTAGAGCCATGAAATACCTAAAAGACAACGGTGTCCCTTTTGCGATTTCGGTAACCATGACCAGATCTAACGCCGAAATGATTACTAGTGACGAATTTATCGATTTCTACATGGACAAAGGTTGTTCCTTTGCCTGGTATTTCCAATACATGCCGATGGGTAAGAAACCCGATGTTGAGCTGATGGTTACTCCTGAACAACGCAATATGGCTAGAAACAGAATTCGCGAAATCCGTGAATCAGACAAGCCCTTCCTTTGTGCTGATTTCTGGGGGGATGGTATACTAACTAATGGTTGTATTGCCGCTGGGCGAGCATATTTCCATATCAGTGGTAGTGGTGCAATTGAGCCTTGTGTCTTTGCTCAATTCCATGTTCATAACATCAATGATACGACTATTCGCGAAGCACTGAAATCAAAATTCTTCCAAACATACAAAAAATCAGCTGAAGATA
This sequence comes from uncultured Candidatus Saccharibacteria bacterium, assembly GCA_964431345.1. Lineage (GTDB taxonomy): Bacteria > Patescibacteriota > CALEFQ01 > CALEFQ01 > CALEFQ01 > CAYSJE01. The sequence continues at coordinate 5,448 of CAYSJE010000035.1, read as the reverse complement.
TCGATGATAAATTCCGACCTTGTGGAATTATCGATCATCCAGAAAACTTGCGTAATGCCGTCAAAGCGGGACGTGAAGCTGGTGAAAAAGTTGTTCACTCTTGCGGTGAAGAAGGCGAAGCTTTAATCAAAGAAGATGCCCTTGCTCCCGAGCTAGACAAATTGGCAGCTGAAAGAGAGAAAATTGTTGGTGGTAAATGGAAAGCTGGAGAATTCTAAAATTCTCAGTATACAAAAAAGCCCCGCGATGCGGGGCTTTTTATTTTGTAGGGTACAGGCATGCCTGTTCCCTACATTGCGCGGATTAGACTATTATATTTCTCTTCCTACTTCATGCAACTCTAGTAATGAGTTTGGGATTTGGACTACATTTTCTATATCATAGCCAGCTGAATCAAGAGCTTCGCGAGATGTGAATCCAGATAATTTATCCCCGCTGACTATATAGACACCGCCAGCATTCTTACCCTCTGTTGCAGAAATTAGGAGACCATTTCTGAATTGAATTGGTTGTTCTGTCATAATTTGATATTTTCCTAATTCTTCCTGAGAAATTAGCTTAACCGGATGATATTCAAACTGTGAATTTTTCACTCTCCGGTCCCAGATAGGGAAGAGTTGATTATTTTTGAATTGATAAACAGCACCACTTTCTTTGCTTCCTACTAGCTGACCGTTAACAAAATCATTTCCCTTTAACTCTCCGCCAACTTTGTGAAAATTGGCTTCTTTATCAGTAATTTTAACAATATCGGAAGTTGTGTAACCAAGATTGCCAAGTGCTTCTAAATTTGACACACCTCGTAATTCTCCATCACTAACGATATAAACTGGACCACCTTTTGAGCGTTGAACAGCTAAGCCCTCTTGTAAACCGACATTCGCACCGGTAGGGTAAGCACTAAATTCTTTTTGGCCGACAGTCACAATTTCTGATCTATGATATCTCGTCTTTAGCGCATTTGAGCCTGTAAATTCATGTTTCTGCCCATTCTCTACCAAGAAAACTCGGTTATCGCCAGCTAAGCGAATTACAGTCCCATTTCTATAGAAATACTGACTAGAATCTGCCTGAGTATTTGCATTAGTTTCTGCTCCAGCAACCGCCCCAGCACCACTATGGCGAGCCAGCCCATCTTTATAACGGATATTGATTAAGTGCCAGAGTAACCAATTAGCTCCAAATCTTTGGTTAGAAGCTCCTTGCAAGGGGTTATATATATACCAGGCGCAAGTATTGAAATTTTCCGGAGTGACACGATATCCATCTAGAGTCGCTGTAGTTTTACCAACTTGAAACCAGCTGTAATAATCTCTGTATTCCCAATAGTCATTTCCTAGCTTTTTACCAGCATAATAGACTTGATTATAGAAGCCGGCAAAACGCTTGTTACTAAGAGATCCAAATCCAGTGGCCCAGTTAATTGATTTTTGACTTGGACGAGGGTTAGAAATCAGGCTTTGCTCTTTTTCCACTAACATAATCAGCGGCTCAACATTTATTTTAAATCGATCAGAAACTTCCTTAAATGTTTGAGCGACAGACCTTTCCCTACCGTCTTGCCATTTTACCTTTAGGTTTTTTAGAACTCCCGGCTGTTCATCTAGAAAAGCTTGAATCTGTTCAACTGACATTGTCCCAGTTGTTCTGAAATATTCATCTGACATTAGGTTATTCGGATTGAATGTCGCAGCATCAGTCGTAAGTGGCACGATTAAAAACAGCACTACTGCAAATAATCCTATCATCCACAATTTTACCTTGTTATTCTTTTTCATTTTTTTGCTTTTAGTTTTTTAGGGACAAAAAACACGGGTGCCTTGTTAGACACCCGTATTTTATGCTTCTAGCATATCCGTAATATCGTAGAGTTCTCCGTTTACCACGAAGAAGGCCGCGAAGTACGGACACTGCTCAGAAAAGTAGTTGTCGAAAATATTCATTGTAATCTTCCACACCCGGTAAGTGGGAAGAAGAGCGGTTCTTCAACTTCGTAATACTAATTATAGCCTATTTTTTTTGATCGGTCAATCAATTCATACCCCACCGCAAATAATCCCAGCAAAACAAAAAACAAAATCGCCAAATCATTTTTGAAATATGGCACATCTATAAATCCATGAATTAGTAAAACAACCATCCCCGCTAGAACTCCAAACAAAATTGCTCTGTCCATTTTTATTTTGATTGCCTTTTTTATTTTTCTGAAAAACGATATCAATAACCAAACAAAAGCAACTAACCCAACTAATCCAATTTCTACCCAAAAATTCAGAAACAAATTATGAGGGTAGAGAAGTAATTCTGTATGCCGAGCTTCACGATAATTATTGTATAATTCTGGAAAGCCAGAAAGACCAACTCCGAAAAACCAATTATCAGCAACTAACCTGAGTGTACCCTCCCACAGAACTAATCTAACATTTGTAGAATTATCATCCCCTGTAAAAACATCGGTAAATCTATCAGAAACACCAGGAATCAAGGCTAAAACAATGATCGCCACAACAACCAAGCCAATTAGCCACCAGCGATATTTTGTAAATAGACTCAATACAATCAAAGCCAATAATAGCGCGACGAGAGCCCCACGAGAATGAGTGTAGTAAATAGCTAATACCCCTGCAACAACAACTGCAATTGAAAAATATTTCGAGACAACTAATTGGCTTCCTTTTCTGAAAAATATCTGGCCAAAAAACAACCCAACAATTGGAGCGAGAAACAATGCAACTGCCGCAGGGTAACCATACCAAGCAGTCACCCTTCTAAGCTCGGCCATGTGCCAAGGCTCTGGAATTCCCAAGCCTGTGAAATGCTGGATAATAGAATACAGAGAAATTACTAGCGCAGAAAAACCTAGCGCATACAAAACTAATTTTATTTGCAAACGTGAAGTAATCACATTTACAAAGACAATATAGAAAATAATTGCTTCTACAAAATATGCCCGCCATTCCCCAAGTGCACCTCTTAGGTCTGGTGAAATTAATACGGCAACGGTGGCCGCGGCGAACATTAGTAGGATTGGGATTTTGAAAGGAACTTTATCTATAACTTGCTTTAGATAAGTCAGTCTATATAGACGATATCTGAAAAAGAAAATTATGACGGCAATAAGAACCAAAGCTTCAAGGAATGTGAATGGCAAGGATCCAAGAGAAAATCGAATCAAATAAGTTGGTAGCAAACCAATAATTGCAATCACTCCAAAATCCAAGCGCCAAAGCGCAATAACGGTAAAGATCGCGATAATAATTGCTATTAGTAAAATCATTTAATTAACACACAGACTGTTCCAAAACATTCTGTGCCATTTACTATTTTTTCTAATTCACTTTTTCTCATAATCATTACTTGTTTTTCTGCCTCACTATTAACTTCTATTCCTTTTATATGAAGCAAATACTGATAAGCTTCGAAGTAGTTATTTTTACTCTGGCTTTGCAGATCAATCTCTTCTAAAACTCCTTCTGATATCTTATCAACTGCAATTTGCTGATCTTTGAAAGATACGCCATGCTCGCCATAGGCCGTTCCGTCGCCTAGAGCCTTGAACCGCTCAACACTCGCATATATTCCAGCATAGCTTAAGCCGAGTATCAGTGCAACTACTAGTATTTTACCTATCACCCGAGACTGATTCCATAATTTACCGCAAATTTGAGCGAGGATTAAGATGATAATTGGCCACAAAATTATGAAATACTGCGCAAAAACAAAGCCGCTATAAAAAAGATAGAAGCTAATTACAAAAATCGTTAGCAGTACCATAAACCAATTTATTCCCGATATCCTTTTCCGCTGCCAAAAAATTATTAAGCAGGCTAAGATTATTCCAATAATTGCTACTATAGCTAATCCATTTGTAAAGATATTGCCCAATAGTAATTTGTTTATTTCTACAAAAACAAACTCTCCGATATATTTCATTCTCTCCCCAAGAATAAATTGACCCTCGCTCTGTAAAAGATCAAAGGCTCCAAAAAAATTAGTGAAGCGATGTGTAAACTCATATATCACCCAAGGCAGCATTACTATTAATCCAGTAACAATACTAGCGGGCCAAGTATACCACTTAGAAAGCCTTGGTCGCCAAATTGCCAGGCAAATTACCACTACTGGAATAAGTAAAAAAGCTGTCGCATGCAATTGAATTGCTACACCCAAAGAAATGAATAGCAACACTAAATATCTTAATTTGGGATTTTTGCTACTAAGTAAAGCTAGGCAAAAAATTATGGCTGTAACGAAGAACGGTAACAAATTTGGATTCCAAGACCAGCGAGCAAAGAGCACTCCAGAAAAAGATGTCGAGTAGATTGCTGCCGCGGCTAAGCCTGCTACAGGTGAGTGAATTTTTTTACCTGTGAAGTAAAGCAGGGGAACCGTTAGTACACTAAATATAGCGACTAAGAATGCTGGAGCTACTGGATGATTGAATAGCAATAACGCGAAAGCCATAAAATAATAATAAATAGGTCCCAGAAAAAAGTCCCCTGCACTTGACGGAGCTCCTAGGGTCGGGAATTCTTCGCCATTTACAATTTTCTCAGCCACAAACATATCCCGACCTTCGTCCCCTGCAAATGGTAGAAATTCTTCTAAATTATAGAAACGCAAAAAAACGGCGAGGATAATTATTCCTAGCAGCAAAATAAAAACTATTTGATTTTGTTTTGTAAGAAGCCTCAAGTTTTCAAACTTATTTTTGCATCAATAATTTGGATCAAGGTAACTATCATCCCAATCACAAACCATACATGTAAAACATACAAAGTTGAGAATGTTTGGTATTGAACAATAATCCCGATGAATGCAGCTAATAACCCCGCTAAAATAGCGTACAAAAGCTTGCGATCTTTTTCATCTCCAATAAATCTAGTCTGCCTAAGTGCTCTGATCGCTTGCCAAATTACAATAATTATTAGGCCAAGAATTGCCGAAAAACCCAATATACCAGTCTCTACTAGAAGCTCTAGGGGTTCATTGTTTACGATTAGCCAGCCGCCGGCTGGCATTTCGTGAGAATATTTGGCTACCGCTGGCCCAAAATTTCCGATCCCAATTCCTGTGACAGGATGCTGCCAAAAAAGATCGACCGCTTCATCATAAGTTTCATTACGCTCAATAATTCCAGCACCTGTTTCAAATTCTGTCGCTTGCCCAATAAATGTGTCTAGGGAAAAATTTCCGGAAGAATTTATGAAAATAATTGAAACAACAGTAATCGCTGCAACTATCCCAATGATCACTAATATATTTTGCGCTTGTCAAATATATTTCCAACCCAAGATTAGTAAAACAAGCGCCGTTACAGCCAGGGCCAAATAACCTCCCCGGGAGAGGGTTAGTATTAAAGCAAGTAAGCCAAGCCCAATTACTAGTAAAATAAATCTGCGACTACTTAAGAATTTTATGAACCAGTTTGTATACTTATTTACTAAT
>CAYSJE010000034.1:0-6895 GCA_964431345.1 uncultured Candidatus Saccharibacteria bacterium | reverse complement strand
GCCTGGATTACCCCTTGATCCACCATCAGTGTATAATTGTGCTTTTTTATTTTCCATGTTTGCGGATATCAATAATATTAAACTGTAATTCTCTATTCCCGTTCCATTCGTTGACCTCTAACTGATAAACTACATCTATCTTATCTCTGAAATTTATTTGGTCAACCAAATCACCTAACCCAAAAGCAATCGTGTTAAAGTTTTTGGAGTTTTCACCTGGGCTTTGCAAGCCTACTTTCAAATGCTGGCCATTTGCACCCACAGCTCTAACACTCGCTACTTGCAAGCCCTCTGTCATAAATTTGGGTTTCTCATTACCAAATCCATGCGGCTCAAATATTTGGAGTGCATTATGGAGATCCCAATTAATCTCTGATGATTTGAGACGTGCATCTATCAATAAATCGCCTAGCAAATCAGCTGGCTCTAATTCATCAGCAGCAATTTTCTGCAAACGCTTGCCAAACTCAGCTAAGTTCTCATTGGGCACTGTGCAGCCAGCCGCTTGGGCATGACCACCGTGTTTTTCTAGCAACTCATCACACTGCCTAATCGCCTCGATTATATTGAACCTCGCTGTGCTTCTAGCTGAGCCAATACTATGAGTTTTTTTCTTCTCTAGAACTATTACTGGGCGAGAGTGACGCTCACATAATTTACCAGCCACTAACCCAACCACGCCTGAAGGCCATTCCGAGCTATATGCAACTAATAATCGTTTGTCATCAGTCACCTCACCTATCTGATCCTCGGCCTGCTTCATGAACTTATTTGTCATTGTTTGACGCTCTTTATTTATCTGATCAAGTTCCTGGGCGAGAGGCATCGCTTGCTCTGCAGAATCTGCCTGCAATAAATCGAGAGCAATTTGCGGATGTCTAAGTCGGCCAGCCGCATTGAGCCTAGGCCCAATTCTGAAACCAACGTCTTGAGTATCTAAATTTTTGACATCAATTTGTGATCTTTCAAATAAAGATTGTAAACCGGCTCGCTTTGTCTTGGCCAAAACTTGTAAGCCATATTTTACTAACGTTCTATTTTCTCCAATAATTGGCGAGCAATCTGCAATGGTCCCAACAGCAACCAAATCTAAAAACCATTTTTCTGATAAAGCTAACTTTTTGCCTTTTTTTTCTGCACTTTTTTTCAAAGCTTGAATAAGTTTAAAAGCCACTCCAACTCCCGCTAGTTTATCAAAGGGATAAGTATCATCTTTTCTGGCAGGATTAATAACTGCATCTGCTTTTGGGATTTCATCTGGCACAGAATGGTGATCAGTGACTATCACATCCATACCAAGTTTTTTGGCTAGATCAACTTCTTCTATATTAGTAATTCCACAATCGACTGTAATAATCAGTTGCACGCCATCATCAGTAAATTTTTTCACAGAATCTTTATTCATGCCATAACCACCACCTTGCCGAGAAGGTAAAAAGACTTCAACTTTGCCACCCAAGCCTTCTAATGCATCATATAGTATCGCCGCACTCGTTACCCCATCAGCATCATAATCTCCGTGAATTAGAATTTTTTCTTTCTTTTCTAGAGCTTCTTCAATTCTCGAAACAGCCTTGTCCATGTCTTTCATCAAAAACGGATCATGTAGATCACTTTCATAATCAGGATTCAAAAACTCATCAATTTTTTTTTGACTTTTCAACCCTCTATTATGCAAAAGCTGTGTTACTACACTAGAAAACTCTGGGAACTGCTCTTGCTGTTCCTCAGAAATTCCCTCCGCAATTTTCCACTGTTTCTTAATCATAAAACAAAGCCCTTTCTGGAGAGGGTTTTTAGCTGATTATGCTCTTATTATAGCGCAAAAGACAAAATTCGACAACTCGCAAAGAAATCAGAGCGATTACTAATGCAATCATCGAATACTATCAATAAAACAATCCGAATCACTACATTCACCAAGCCGCCTGCTTACGCTCGCGACTTGAACCTTTTTTACAAACAAAAAGCTCAAAATTCTTAACTGGAGCACTGTTCTTATTTAGCAGGCCAATTAGTTTATTGATGCTCAGTTTCTGGAAAACAAGATATTTCTTTACTTCACCAGGCAATTGCTAAAAACTTTGTGAAACAAAGCCATCTGCCAGTGCTAGCTTATTTTTGACTAAAGAGTTGGCAGAAATAACCAGAACATTCTTCTCTGCTAATTTTTCTAACATTGTTTGCCAAAGCTGTTTCCCTAGTCCTCTACTTCGAAATTCTGGCAGGATTATTATTGTGGTGAATTCTGCCCAATCTCGCCCAAAAAGTTTATACGCTGCAATCCCACAAAGCTGGCCATTCTGACGTAAACAAATAAGCTGTCGCTTATCATAAGCACGCAGCTCTTTTTCTGAATAATTTGCAAATCCAGGCGAAACCTTCATCTCTCTAACTAAAACAGAAACCTCTTCATCACTTAATACACCTTGTAATAGCTCAGGCATTTAATCGTGAATAGTTTTCACTCTGCCCACTTCTCCACTTTCTAATCGAACCTTGATCCCATGAGGATGAGTTGGAGAATTTGTCAAAATATCTTGCACAACTCCCTTAGTGAGATCACCAGTACGCTGATCTTGTTTCAGAACAATAGAAACTTTCATCCCTGGCTCTATATTGTCACGTGTTTGTCCGTCCATATTATTTATTTAATCCAGCTACTAACTCTCTAGGGTCATGTGGACGCCCATCGAAATCCTCATCAATGTCACTACTCTCTGAGACAAATTCTAAATCCAAAAGCCGGAAAGCTTTTTGACGATATGGTGAGGCGGTGGCGAGAATTATTTTAGGCATGTTTATTTTTGATCACTTGATTTAACATTTTGCATCACAATACTGACCCCAAGATCTTTTAAATCATTGAGTGACTTAGTCACCTTAACAAAACTATCGTCCGGAAAAGAATGTAAATCACTGTCGACATAAATCGGTAGCATTTTATCAACGAGCAAATCTACAGAATTGTGGAGATCTTTTTCTCGTTTTTTCTGAAAAGTTTCGATAGTTTTGCGGATTCGTTTTTCACCATTACCCTTTTTTGGAATACAAGATCTAACAAAATCCATCGCACTTTTCATCTCAGGTTTTGTTTCGTCTATTCCGTAATCCCAATTATTGCCTGATTGATCAATCACTCCAAAATCAAACTTCCCTGGAAAGAGAGCCTCAATAATCATCGCTCTCTCAATGTCACCAACGCTTGGTGGAGCATTTTCTGCTGGATGAGTATGAATTTCTCTAATGTTTTTACCCTCGGTGAATTCTTTGAGATTTACATCAAAAGTCCACTGAGTTTTTCTCGCATCAGGCTTCTCCCATTTACCATCACGCTGCCAAACAACTTCCTCAGAATCGCTAGTTTGAGCAGATTTCCACATCAGGGCATGAACTTGCGTATCAGATAATTTCCGCAATTCTCGATTGCTTACATTTTCTACACTCTGAGAAGAACGCTGAGTTTCTTTTGGACCTCCAGCTGTTTTACCAGGCGAAATTCCCGCTACAGATAACCAAACCCCAACTCCGACGATAAGTAGAGGATTTTTTAGTTTTTCCTTGGTAAATCTGCCTAGGTTTTCTATCACTCCCTGCTTTCGAATCTCCGGATTTTCCATAGATTTGCTACGGTATTAATCTACTCACAAATTTCTCTATTCACATCCAAATCCCTATTCTTCAAAATACGATTATTAAGTAAGATGATTTTTTTGCATTATTTCTTATTAAATCTCTTCTGCAATTTATAGAATTCTTCAATTGGTTTTGGTTCAGCAACTGGCACAGTAATTTTTTTCTCGCCATTCTCTATTTCATAGAGCTCCCAGTATTTTGTCTCGACTGCAAGCTTAGATAATTCTATTGCTTTGTCTGTTCCTATTTTCCAGCCTGGAATACAAGGCGAGAAAATATTTAGAAAAGCTGGGCCCTTTGTATCAAAAGCTTTTTTCGCTTTATTATACAAATCCTGCCAATGCCACAAAGCAGCTTGGGCAGCATAAGGAATGTTATGGGCAGCAATGATTTTAGTCAAATCTTTGCGCTTGTGTTTATGGCCTGCTGGTGTAGTTGTAGTAATAGCATTCTCAGGAGTGGCTCCAGATTTCTGCCCGCCTGTATTCATATAAGCTTCGTTGTTATAGCAGACGTAGACAAAATCATGACCACGTTCAATTGCAGCAGACAAGAATTGCAAACCTGCGTCATATGTTGCTCCGTCTCCAGCAAATACTACGAATTTAATCGGCGTATTGTTAGGCAGCTTATTCTTCTTCTGCAGAATTTTGTAAGCCGATTCAATACCGCTAATTGTTGCAGCAGAATTTTCTAGCAATGAATGGACTAAGGGCACTTCCCAAGCTGTATCAGGATAAATAGTTGTCGTTACTTCAAGACAGCCAGTTGCAACTGCTACGACAACAGGATCATCTGTCGCCCGCAAAACATGCCGGACAATTGTCGTGATCGGACAACCGGAGCAAGTTCTGTAGCCCTGCGCTAGAGGCGATTTTTTGTTTGTGAAATCAGCTATTTTCATAGAATCTTGTTTGATCTTTATTATTCATCTCATCATCACCTAACCACATAAAATTATCTACTTCAAAATCTCGCCCACCCAAACCATAAATATGGCTAGTTATTTCTGGACTATTAGATAATTCTGACAAAGCCACTCTAATTTCTGAAGCTAAGGGCGATTCAGCTCCATAAGACAATGAACGATCATAGACTTCTATTTTTTTCATACCTTGCAGAACTTCGCGAATTTCATGATATGGAAATGGCCTGAACAAAATTGGTTTCAATAATCCAATTTTCTTGCCTTTTACTCTTAATTTATCTACAGCGACTTTGGCTGTACCGGCAGTTGAATTCATAATCACTATTACTTGATCCGTATCTTCCAAATTCTCAGGATAAGTTTCGAATAGTGGATATTTTCTACCAGTAAGCTTGCTAAGCTCACTGCCAATTTCTAGAAATTTATCTTTGGCACTGATTAGAGCTTCGTGTCTGTCGAGTGCCGTTTCTGTAAAATATTCAGGCAACTGAGTCGCTCCCCAAGTGGCTGGATTTTTTGTATCTAGAGATGATTTTTCTACAAATCTCTCGCCAACAAATTCTTGCACAATATCATCTGGCAAAATTTCTAGGTTCTCTAGGGAATGAGTAGTTGTAAATCCATCTTGCATAATCATCGCCGGTAGCTGAATATCTTTGTGCTCAGCTAGCTTAGTCGCTAACAACATATTATCATAAACTTCCTGAACATTTTCAGAATAAATTTGGATCCAGCCTAAATCTCTAGCCCCCATACCATCAGAATGGTCACAATGGATATTAATTGGCGCAGACAATGCCCTATTTCCCAAAGCCATAATTATTGGCAGTCTTAATCCGGACGCCACTCCCAAAACTTCCCACATCAGGGCAACACCTTGTGAAGCAGACGCTGTCATCACACGCGCCCCAGCGGTACTAGCTCCGACGGCAATACTCATGACGGCGTGCTCAGACTCAGCTTTGACAAACTCGGCATCAAGCTTGCCTTTTGCTTGCATCATCGCCAGAACTTCAATTATTTCTGTAGTAGGAGTAATAGGATAAACAGGAACCACGTCAGCTTGAACCTGGCGGATTGCTTCCGCGACAGCATGAGACCCTGTTTGTATAGCTTTAATCTTTTTCATCTTCTTGGATTTTATCCGCCGAAGCCTTGGCGTAGGCGGACATTTCAATAGCTTTCTTTGGAACTGGACATTCGTTCGCACAAACCCCACAACCTTTGCAATATTCTAAATCAACTTTCTCAATTTTTCCATCCTTCACTTGCCAGCATTGATCAGGGCAGAAATTATAACAAAACAAACAATTGATACAATTGTCAGGAATATGCACGGGTTTCACCCCACTCCCCCAAGCTCCCGTTTTGTATTCACGAGATGAGCCTGGAGTGTCTAGGCGAGCGCCTTTTGGTTGTTGATCATTGACAGACTTCATAACCTTTCTTTACTAGTAAATCTTTCGAAATAGATGTCGATATTTTAAGCTTTTTTATTAGCTCTGGATTTTTATAAATAACCGTCAGATGTTTGATATAGCCTTCCCATAGAATATTCAACATTCCCTTCATCTTCGTAAATTCAGCACTTAGTAATGAATCCTCTAGGATAAAATCCTCCCTATTCTCCATCTTTTTAACTGCAGACCAATGTTTATAGTTATTAATCTTGTCTTTTTTTATAGCGTATTTGGATACATTGCCACCAGCATCATGTAAAAACAAAGTCCCAACCACAGGAGAATGAATAAACGTACTTCTATAGTTCATAACTTCTTTAAAATAAGAATCTAAATCGGCAACTATGGATGGGGCAAGATCATTCACAAGATCCTTCCAAAACGACCTAGCCCCCTGAACAAAATACAGAACTGGTTTTTGTTTATTTATAAACTCTTTTCTTGCCTTAGAAAAATCTCCTCCTTCAATATACTTTTTGAAACGTTCAATAAGCTTTTCCCCCTCAGGAAAATTTGAGAAAACATCTTCATATTTCTCCATGCCAAGTTCTTTGCCTATTATGATGATTTTAACTGCCAAGTCACGCGACATATCAAGGGCATGCCCAAAATGTGCATATATAGATCGTAAAGAATCGCTCTTAAGCTCTTCTTTGTATTTGATAAAAAAAGTTAAATCCCTGAAAACTGAATAATGTACCATGCATAGCTCTTCAATGAATTCAGGAATTTCATGTTTGAAACTAACATAATCACCTTCCATATCACTACGTTTCAAAATATCCCTATTTGTCCATGGGACAATGAATTTTTGCCAAAAAATCTCATAATTTGGAAATTCATCTACAATACTCTTTCCATAGGTCACTTC
>CAYSJE010000033.1:0-6934 GCA_964431345.1 uncultured Candidatus Saccharibacteria bacterium | reverse complement strand
AACTTCATCTAATAGTAATTGACAAATCACTTCCTTTTGGGTAGTGTACAGTTTTATTTAGTCTCATGGCACGTCCTCCAAAAAATGTACAAAAGAAAAAAGAGAAGCATTCACCAAAGAAGGCAAAGAGTGACATGATCCAAGTTGATGGTGTCGTTCTGGAAAACTTACCGAATGCTAATTTTCGAGTGAGGCTAGAGAATGGACATGAGATTCTCGGGCATGTTTCCGGGCGAATGCGCATGAACTTTATCCGACTTCTACCTGGGGATAAAGTTACTGTCGAAATGACTCCTTATGACTTGTCAAAAGGGCGAATAGTTTATAGAGAAAAATAGTATGAAAGTACAAGCTTCGGTTAAAAAGAGATGTGATCAGTGCAAGATAATTCGTCGCAAAGGAATTGTGCGTGTTATTTGCAGTAATCCACGTCATAAACAAAGACAAGGATAAATATGGCTAGAATAGCAGGCGTTAATTTACCAAAAAAAAAGAGAGTAATAATTGCCCTAACATACATTTACGGAATAGGGCCGACTTTAAGTAGCAAAATATTGACTGAGGCAGAAATTGATCCCAACTCTTCTAGTGATGATCTGACTTCAGCTCAAGAAAATAGCCTTCGTGAAATTATTGAGAAGCAGTTCAAAGTTGAAGGGGATTTGCGTCGCGAAAAAGCTATTAATATTAAGCGATTAAAAGAAATTAATTCATATAGAGGGACAAGGCATTCGAAAGGCCTACCTTCTAGGGGTCAGCGTACTCGTAGAAACTGTCGAACAGTTCACGGTAATAAACGTGATACTTCTGTCGGAAGTGGTCGTCGTCCTGCTTCTGAAAAAACTTAATTTTGTTTTATGCCAACTAAAGAAGATAAAAAACCTGTCGAGAAAAAAGAAGAAACTAAGCCTGAGGAAACTGAGGAAGTTTCTGTTGAGAAGGTGCCTGCAGAGAAAAAGAAAGGTAAAAAAGAAGTCAGGAAAATTTTGCGTGGGCAAGCTCATATTAAATCAACTTATAATAATACAATAGTTGCTATAACTGATCTAAGCGGTAATTTACTTACTTGGGGAAGTGCCGGAAAACTTGGGTTCAAAGGAGCCAAAAAATCAACTCCTTACGCCGCAACTCTGGTTACAATTCGTACTATTGAAAAATTAGCGCCTTATGGAATGCAAGAGGTAGATGTATTGTTAAAGGGAATTGGTGCTGGTAGAGAAGCTGCTGTTAGAGCTCTGCAATCAAATGGGCTACAAGTAATATCAATTAAAGATGTGACTCCTATACCTCATAATGGTTGCCGAGCACGTAAAGCAAGGCGAGTTTAATTCTATGGCAAGATTAAGAGGTCCACAATGTAAATTATGTCGCAGAGAAGGTGATAAGCTTTTCCTTAAGGGAGAGCGTTGTTTGACACCAAAATGTGCCATGGTAAAAAGATCATATCCCCCTGGAGCACACGGCGACAAGGGTGGTAGACTTAGCCAATATGGGAAACAATTACGGGCTAAGCAAAGAGTGAAGAGGATTTATGGTCTATTAGAAAAACAGTTTCGACTTTATTACAAAGCTGCTACTAGTCAAACTGGAGTTACAGGTGATTTACTATTACAAGCTCTAGAAATGCGTTTAGATAATGTTGTTTATAGGTTGGGGTTAGCAAGTTCCAGGCGACTAGCTCGTCAGCTAGTTACTCATAAAGCATTTTCTGTGAATGGACAGAAAGTTAATGAACCGTCTTATAGAGTTAAGCCAGGTGATACAATTGGAGTTGCTAAGTCAAAGCAGTCTAAGAAATACTTCCAAAATTTAGCTAAAAGACTTTCAAATAAGAATTTAGCCTCATGGTTAGAGTTGGATGTTAAGAAACAAGAAGGCAAGATTATGGATGAGCCGACACGAGACGATGTTGATATGGCAGTTGATATGCAATTAATTGTTGAATTATATTCACGTTAGTTTTAATTGAGAGACGAAAGACAATGCTACTTTCGCTCTCATCTCAAACAAGTGGAAAAATTAGAATTACCTAGCAAAGTTGAATTTGCCAAACTAGATGATCTAGAGGCAACATTAACTGTTGAGCCTCTTTTTCCTGGTTATGGTACAACCATTGGCAATGCGCTGAGGAGAGTTTTACTTTCTTCATTGCCTGGGGCAGCAGTTACCGCTGTCAAAATTAAAGGTGCCGATCATGAGTTTTCTACAGTCCCAAATGTAAAAGAGGATGTAGTGGAAATTATTTTAAATCTAAAAAAATTACGAGTCAATGTTCATTCTGATCAGCCTGTAAAACTGACTATCAAAAAAGAAGGCAAAGGCGAGATTTTGGCCAAAGACATTGATGCTTCTAGTGATGTAGAAATTGCTACTCCAGATTTGCTTATAGCAACTGCTACTAGTGATCAATCAAAAGTTGAAATAGAAGTAACCGTCCAGGCTGGACGTGGTTATGTTCCGGTTGAGCATAGAGATAAAGAAAAGTTAGATATTGGTACGATTGCAGTTGATGCTATTTATTCACCTATTAGGGCTGTCAGTTTTCAGGTAGAGAATATTCGAGTTGGTCAAATGACCGATTTTGATAAAGTAACAATGACGATTAAGACAGACGGGACTATTACTCCAAAAGAAGCTGTGGACCAAGCCTCTGCTATTCTAGTAGATCACTTTGGTCTATTTACAGATATCAAGAAGAAAAAAGATGAAGTTCCTGAGGCTGAAATTGAGAAGCTTGAAGAAAAAGAAGAAAAGAAAGAATCAGTTTTGGGTAAGAACGATGTAGCTATTGAAGACTTAGGCTTGTCAACTAGAACAACCAATGCCTTGTACGGAGCAGGGTTAAAGAATCTTAGTGACGTTATCATTCGAGCTGAAAGTGAATTGCTAGTTCTACCTGGATTTGGAGAAACTGCATTGAAGGAAATTGGCAAACTTCTGAAGAAAAGAGGATTAGCTTTAAAAGAAGAATAGGGATTTAATTATATGAAGCATCGAAAATCAGGCCGACAATTATCAAGAAAGCGGGCACCACGCAAGGCGCTGATGCGGAATTTAGCTACCGATTTGATTACGAAGGGGGCAATAGTTACGACTGAGCCAAAAGGTAAAGAGCTTAAATCCTATGTAGAGAAGCTTGTGACAATTGCCAAGACAAAAGAACACGGGCATGCCAAAAGTACTCTTCAGGGTAAGCTTTTCGGAAAAGAAGCTAATTCAAAGCTATTGAAAAAATTAAAAATAACTTACAAAGATCGTCCAGGTGGATATCTACGTTTAATAAAGTTAGGTAGACGAACTGGTGACAATGCCATGCAAGTAAAAATTCAATGGGTATGAAAACTGCTAATCAAAAAATAGAACGCGATAAACACACGATTGATGCAAAGGATGTGCCGCTAGGCAGGCTTGCTAATGAATGCGCGCAGTTTTTATTAGGCAAGAACAAACCAAACTTCGAATATCATTGGGATATGGGTGATTATGTTACAGTTACTAATGCAAAAGCCATCAAATTAACTGGTCGTAAATGGGATCAGAAGCAATATCATAGGTTTACTGGTTATTCTGGTAATCTAAAAAGTATAACAGCGAAGAAGCTACATGAAGAAAAGCCTACGGAATTAGTGAGAAAAGCGGTTTACGGTATGCTGCCAGATAATACTTTGCGTAAAGGCAGAATGAAACGACTAACCATTTTTGCTGAAGAAGCAACTAAAGAAGCTAAATAACTTTATGACTGATAAGAAAGAAAAAAAAGAAGAGAAAAACGCATATTACGTTGGCCTTGGTCGACGCAAGAGTGCCATAGCTAAAGTTAAGCTTGAAAGAGGTGAAGGGAAGCTTGAGATTAACAAGAAACCTCTAGAAGATTATTTTACTATTTTGGCGCACCGTATTACTTTGCGTAAACCTTTGGAAGTAGCTGAGCTCAAAGATCAAGTTGATATCTCTGTTGACACTCATGGCGGTGGAATGAGAGCTCAGGCTGACGCTGCTAGGCTCGGAATATCTAGGGCTATTCTCAAATTTGATAAAGAAAAACGAGGTGTCCTGAAAGCTGCGGGATTCTTGACTCGTGATCCTCGCGAGAAGGAAAGAATGAAACCAGGGCTCAAAGGTGCTCGTCGCGCTCCTCAATTCTCAAAACGCTAAAATCCTCAATATACCTGCCGGCAGGCAGGGCATGCCCGTACCCTACATTCTTATCAGTTACTTACCTCTAATATTCAAATCCCTAATTATATTTTTATTAGACGTTTTGGTTTCTAGAAAAATGTGCTCGGCGTCATTATCTATATAGAATGAATCAGGGAGAATGCTTTCATCATCTGGTGCTTGCCAGAAATCAACTACATTGCGCCTGTCACGGCTATCTAGTTCGATTATTTTTATCTTGTTTTCGAGTGAGAAAATGATGTATTTGTAATTCCCGGAATACCACATGGCATTACCGATTTTTTCTCCAGCATAGCGAGTGATTGTTTCTGAACTTCGGGGTAGCGGGTTGAATGTATAAATCTCGTGTTCGTTAGAATAGAGTAGGAATTCATCAGTTGAATCCTCTTTGTCATTGTCAACAGACCATTCGATACTTCTAACATCATTCGCTACTTTTTCAGTTTGAAACTCCCCTTCTTCTTCCCAGAAGAAATACAAATTACCATTACCTGCTAAAAGAGCCGTGCGTCCATTAGCTGAGTTTGCTATCGTGTATTCTTTTGCACTATCAATTGAGTCAGAGATTGCCTCTGGATTAGATCCGTCTAGCCCCATCTTTTTTAGAGAAATTTTTGGGGAGTCTTTGTTTTCATAGTTCTCAAGTCTGACGAAATACATACCAGTATTGCTTGGGGTAAAGGAAACAACTTTGCTGGCTAGGCGTTTAGTACTCGTTGGGGAAGTGAGGGGGAGTCGGTACAAATCCTCGTTTTGCAAGGCATATAGAGTAGAGGCTGCGGTTGGATGCCATTTAACTTCAGAAATATTTGGCAAGACATTTTCTAAAATAGTTACAGGTTCTGTTGATTCTGTTTCTCGAGAAAAAATGAAATGCTGTTTATTGTCTTTCATTGTCACTAATATATTTGTGGAATCAGGGGCAAATTTCACTTCACTAATTTCAGAGTCAGTTAATATTTTGGATGACAAATCTTTTAATAAAAAGCTTTGATTTTCATCCGAATCTTTTAGAGAAATAATCTCAACTGTTTGTTGGCTGTCTTTTTCCCCAATAACACAAAGCCATTCTCTATCAGGTGAAAAGTCAAAAGCTTCTAGTTTTTGCATTTCAGCCAAATTTTTTGGGTCCGGATTAGTTCTGAACAATGTCACATATCTTCCCCAAGTGACTACATCGGGATTAACTTCCAGGGTTTTCTCCCAGGGATGATAGCCATCGGTCTCGACTTTGGCATAATATTCTCCAATAGGTAGATCGGTGAATCTGTCATAGCCAAGGGCGGTAATATCAAAAGGCGCGCTTTCGCCATCAAGTGTAGAGATTGCGTTTGTTGGGTCGTAAGTGACCATGATCATTCCAATTTGCTCAAGGCCCTTTTCTTCGCTGTTGTATCTATATCCCTGGGCATAGAGAATAAGCAAAACTGCCACTACAAAAAAGAGGATGATTAGTCCCGAGACAATATACCGACGAAATTTTCTAGATAAAGCCATATTAAGTATATTTTACGTGAGAAGATCGCGAAAGTCAAGCTTGCTAAATAGATATAAAATCGCTATACTCTATTTAGTTAATCAAAACTTATGAAACAAACACATCTATACATAGCCCGCCAGACGGGGACAAAATGGCATGAGAATAAGCAAATAATTGGTCAACAAGATGCAGAAATTTCCCTAGACGGATTAGGGCGGGCGGAGAAATTGGCTCAGTTTTTGCAAGACAAGCAGATTGATCAGGTCTATTCTTCCAGGCTTGGTCGAGCGCTAGATACAGCAAAGACTATTGCTAAGTATCATAAGCTAAAAGTTATTACTAATCCAAAGCTTGATGAGAGAGGTTTTGGAGTACTAGAAGGTCAGAATCACAAAGAATTCTCAAAAGAAGTAAAGAAATTATCACATGACGAAGAATTGCCTAATGGTATGGAGCCAAGTTATGCTTTCGAACAACGAGTTATTGGTTTTATAGAAGAGATTATAAAAGAAAATGATGGCAAGACAATATTAATAGTCTCTCATGAAGGACCGGTCAAAGTAATGCAAAAGTATTTCACGCGTTTTGATACTACGAAGGGAGATGATGATTTCACGTCGACTCTCGGTGGAGTAAACGAATTTGTGATAAAAGAATTAGATCCGCTTGAGGTTGCGGTGAAAGCTTGGGATGAAACTACACACTTAACATAACTAATATATTTTATGGCGAAACTTGTTATTGAAGGAGTTACAGCTGGTAAAAAACTAACTGGCGAAATTGCCGTAGCTGGATCGAAAAATGCCTCGGCAAGTTTGATCCCAGCAACAATTATTGCGGCTGGCCCGTGTACTCTTACAAATGTACCAGATTTAACAGATGTTAATGGTTTGCTAGATATATTATTGAGCATGGGTGCAAAAGTTGAACGCAATGATCATACTGTAGATATAGACACAACAAATTTGGACCCAAACAAAATTGACATGGATTCAGTCGGTAAGATGCGCATGTCTATTTTGTTATTGGGAGCTTTGATTGCGAGATTTGATAAAGTGCAGATTCCTAAACCCGGTGGTTGCAAAATTGGTGCCAGGCCAGTTGGGACTCATATTGATGCGCTAGAAGCTTTGGGGGCAAATGTAAAGAAAGACAACGGCTGTTTTGTGGTTGCTAAGAGTGAAAGATTGAAAGGTGTTGAAATGACACTTGATGAGTTTAGTGTGACGGCTTCAGAGAATGCAATTTTGGCAGCTGGCACAGCAAAAGGTGAGA
>CAYSJE010000032.1:0-6951 GCA_964431345.1 uncultured Candidatus Saccharibacteria bacterium | reverse complement strand
AGCGAAGGACGAATCCAATCAATTTCATTCCAGAAAGTAGCAAATAATATGACCCCGCTTTTATTAGTTTTTGGCATTTTTTATCGAAAAATTACGGTAATACTTGAGATTTAGAGTCATCATTATAGCTTGCATTATGATTTGCGTAGCAATGAGCCCATATAATTGAAAGTAAATAAGCATAGGAATAGTCATTGCAATATTTATAATTCTGGGAATAATTAAGGTATTACGTATGGCCACCGAATTTTTTTTCGCCTTAAAGAAATATTCAAAAATCACATTTAGTGGCAGGAATAGAGCAATCAACGAATACAAGATTCCGTAAATTGTTGAATCAACATAGTCTGGAAAGAAAATTCTTAGGAAAAAAGGTGTCACCAGCATCAAGACAAGAACTAGACCAGCTGAGACACCTAAAATCATTACAATTTTCTTTTTTGTTAAACTCAATCTATTGCTGGAAAAACGCGGGAAGAAAACAGACATTAATGGCATGGTAAAGGTTCTCGCTTTTGCCGGCAGCATAATTCCAACGACATAAATCGCTAATATCTCTGGCCCCAGCAGCAAGCCAGTGATAAACTTGTCGAAATAACTAACGGCTATTCCAATCGCATCTATTTTAGACAGGTAACAACTATACTTTTTTAGTCCAGGATCTTTTTTTCCTTTGCCACCGTGCGCTAGCCTTCGCTTGACTGAAAAGTAATAATATGTAAAGAGAGTAGTTTGACTGACGAAAAAGGCCACGACTAATGCTGTTAGGTTTTCGTGGAAGAGGAATACTATGAGAATCAAGCTCCCAGCTTTAACTACCTCTATTAAACTATGTGCATGGAATTCCTCTTTAAACTTCTCGACACCATTGAGATAAGCGAAGAAGCTCCTGAATGCATAGAAAAAAGGGAAGAAGATTAAGGAGATTGTAAAGGCTAAGGCTAAGGCGGAATCAGGAGTGATAAATGTATAGTAGGCAATTAGCCCCCCTATGGGAATATAACCCCAGAGTGAATATTTGAATTTGATTCTAGTTCCTATGGTCAATGACGACTTGAAGCCTCTGGCGACAGATTGCACAATCGCGTCTTGCATACCCGGGAGTGCGAATATATTCAAGAGTGCTAGGATCGAGAGAAAATATTGGTATTCCCCAAAAAATTCCTTATCGGTAACTTGCGTCAAATACCAGCTCACCAAAAAATTTAGTCCGACAACTAGAACAGTCTTGTAGAATTTAAATTTTCCACTACCAACAAAGTATTGTACATCTCCATGCCCAAGGATTTGCTTAAATTTATTTACTAATCTCATTAAAAGTAATTGGCCTTACGTATAAGGAATTTCTTATTGCCTTTATTCTAAGGGAAAAAACAGCTTTTGACAAACTGTTCAAACAGTATACCAAAAATCACCCTAAGGCGATTTTTGGGTTAGTCTTTGGTAGGCTCAGGCTTAATCATTTGAATTTTCAGGAAGAATTGGGCCTGTGATAGACATTACTCGCTTCAATTCATTCTTAGTCGACAGAGGATCCCAGGATTTGTAAAGATTGCGGGCTATATCTTTTAAGCGTGCCCTTCTATTTTTTTTCTCCATAGTGTTTTTGTTTGCCATGGTCATGCCGCGCTTTCTCTCTTTGATTAAATGGTCTACTGAAACACCTTTTGGAAGATAGGTTGGATGGACATTCTGAAAGCTCTGAAGATTTCTGTCTAGAAAAGTGCCATATCTTGTGGCTGTCTCAAATAGCTGAGAGCCGGGGAGCGGTTGGGCAAAGGAAAACCAGGAACTTGCCTTGAATCTCTTATGTAGATGGATAGCAAAATCAACGGTTTCTGAAATTGTCTCGTTAGTTTCCGTTGCATTTCCAAGAATGTAAGTGAGGTCGATATGTATCTTTGCATCAAACATGTTTTTACAAGTTTCCTCGACCTGTCTTCGGGTCGTTTTCTTCCCACAAAATTTAAGCATCCGATCATTACCATGCTCAACACCCATGGATATTTTGTCAAAACCAACCTCATACATACGACGATACAGACCCAAGGAACCATGTCCGGAGTGAGTGAAGCATGTAAAGCGTAGCTTCTCAGTAATATTATTTTCAACAGTATTACAAAATTCCAAAACCCGCTTGGGACTCAAAACAAAAACATCATCAACGATATTGAAGGATGTTATACCGAAAGTTTTAACTATCTGATCAATATAATCAACCACATAGTCAATGGAGTGGTGACGAATTCCGCCAGGGCGCTGATTTTCCCCAAGACAGAAGTTGCAAGTGTAGGGACAACCTCTCGCTGTAGCGATATGGAGGAAATCTTTTGTTCGAATCAGCGGACTGAGATCATCCATAGAGAATGACGGGATGTCGTCTAAATTTTCAGGGGGTGGCTGACGAAGAATGAAATCATAGTTTTCATTCTTTTTCCTTGCGTCGAGAAAGTTTTTGATCGTTTCCTCACCCTCTCCAATTACTACATGATCAGCGATCTTTCTAGCTGAATTAGGCAGTGCCGTGAAATGGGCTCCACCAAAGATGATTTTGATGTTTGGATACCAGCACCGAATGGAATGTGCCAGATAAAAAGCATCAGCAGATTGAACCGACATCGCAGAAATGCCTACAAGCGAAACACCACGGAGTGCCTTACGTAAATGCTGAATATTCCGATCAACATATCGATCCCATACTCTAGCATGGTAGCCATGCTTTTTTAAGTATGACTGAATGGAAAGCAGTCCCAATGGTAGGGAATTACCCTCCATCCCCAGTGCGCGAATAAGAAATATATCTATGTCTGTGTGGCTCATTTTTCTATTTTTTCAAGAGTAAACTTTCGCATGATTCGTTATTATATGAACATGTTTTTTATAGCTCCTAACAAAATTCAGCTGTATCATAACAGGTCTTTGTGTATTGAACAATCACAATCAGTTGATTATTGCTATAAGAAATGCAATAATATAGTCTAGATACAGCGTATACAAAGTGCTGTGTTTGTGTTTACCTAAGCAATATTTTTGACGTTTATGACATTTATTTCTCGAAACAAAACTACATTAATCTTGATCATGGTTATGGGTCTAGCTTTGTTTTTGCGTTTATGGGGAGTGAACTTCGGACTTCCTACCTATATATACCACACTGACGAATCGCTATACGCTGGCTTCACTCTCAACCTATTAGACGCACAAGGTAACGAAAACCTAACACGTAGCGATTATCCTAGTCTCTTTTATTTCATTTTGTCTTTCGCCTTTTGGCTCTTTTTTGGAATTAGTAAGTTATTCAGGCATCTAAGCCAACTAAACGATATTCCACTGGTAAATTTTGTCCTCTTGGGGAGAATTATTTCTGTTGCCATATCAACCCTGACTGTATATGTGACATTTAGGCTTGCCAAGACACTATTTAATTACAAAGTTGGTCTTTTTGCAGCCTTGGTTCTAGCTATCACCTTCATCGATGTCCAGGTTGCTCATTATCTCAAGCATGATGTTTATGTGCAACTGCTTGGAATATTATCGGTGTTTGCGAGTTGGATGATATACAAACGAGGCAATTGGTATTTTTATGTAATTTCTTTACTCCTCATAGGTTTGGCCGGCACAACAAAATATTATGGCTTTTTATTTATTATTCCATTATTAGCTGCTCATATTCTACGTCCATATTCTCAAGATAGCTCCAAAAGAAAAATCGCGAAACGCTTAGGTCTCATTGTTTTTATCCTGATTATTTTGCTAGGAATTATTCTGGTTTACTATAACCGAACTCATTTAAGCGATATTGATTTTGTAGAAACTGTCGGTAAATTACAGAAGAGCTTAATTCGGCCATTAGCAAATATGGTGATGGTAAGTGATGAAGATGGTATACCCAATCCGCTTTGGTGGTCTCAATACCTGTTCAGGGTTGGTCTGTATTACCCACTTTTTTTGGCTTTTGTTGCTGGTTTTGTATTACTAGTTCGGAAATTTTCCGCCAAATCCATATTTTTAGCATCCTTTCCCTTCGTTTATCTGGCTGTCCTTTTTTGTCAAAAAGTCCGATTTGATCGATGGATTATCTTATTGACTCCGTTTCTGGCAATTTTCGCTGGATATTTCCTGTATAAAGCATTTAATTATTTAAAAAATTCCAGTTGTTGGGGCGGAAAAGTCGCAGTACCACTTTTAATTCTTGTATGCTTGATATTGCCCGCTAGTAGGGTTATTCGTTTTGACTATGAAATTTCTCAGGTTGATACACGTGAAGAGACAGCTACTTGGGTAGCAGATAATCTACCAATGAATTCACTTGTTTTCACTTATGGCGCACCAACCATAAACCAGCAATTAATCTCTCAAGATAAGAGGCTGAGAGTAATAGGAGTGGATCAATGGGACAACGGTCAAATTGATATTTTCCGTTTTGCTGGCGAGTCAATAATTTTGAATAAGTCACTATACAACGTCGCTAATAATTATCAAAATACCGAGAAGTACCATGGGACTTTCAAAACTTTGAATTTGCTTTTGAATAATACTCAAGTTAGGAGTGTTTTCTCAAGGCCCTTATTTGAAAACGAATTTTTTAGTCCACATAGATTAGAACATGGATCGACAGTCAATAATTATCACCAGCCAACTCTTTACTATTTAGAGATCCCAGAGATTGAAACTTCCGGTCTTCCTCCTTTGAAAATAGTATATACTGCGGAAGACTTAGTCAAATTTTCTTCAGCAAAATCTATTAATGATAAGCTAGTACTATCGCCAAAAATTAATGATCGAATTCTTCACCCACAGGTTGTTTTGCCAAAGGGGACATATGAAGTAACTTTTTATGTGCAAGCTGATTCTGAATTGCCCCAAGGTGAAGTTCTAACCTTTTTGATAAATACCCCAGGAGAATCTGAGATACTTAGACACACTTTTGATGATACAGATTTTATAGATAGCGATGGCTATCAGGCATTTAGTCTGCCATTCAAACTCGATCAGCCAGAAATTCTACAAGTACAACTAACTGACTCAAATATCCCAAATCTCGGTAATATCAATTTTGAAAAAATGACCATAACAGAAAAGCCAACCAGTGAAGATTAGCCTGAGTATGAAAAGCCTTGAGTTAAGGAAGGATATACAAAAAAAGTCGCTATCCACTATTTTATGGTAAGCAATTTGAAAGCACACACCAGTTTAGTGGATTTATTCAATCGGTTATTTTAGCTTGAAATATTCAGAATTTGTTGTAAAATTACATAAGTATCAATTATCGAATATAAAACAATGTCAGTAAAAATCTCTGTTATAATAGTAAATTATAACGGTAAAAAGTATATTGATCGCTGCGTAACGGCTGTTTTTGCGAATAATTATCCAGATTATGAAGTTGTAGTGGTAGATAATGGCTCTGATGATGGTAGTGTTGAGCTATTGAAATCGAAATATGGGCAGCATGAGAATTTCAAAATTGTTGAATTAGATTCAAATATGGGCCCGGCGTATGCTAGAAATAAGGCCGCTGAAGTTGCTACCGGAAAGCATCTAGCATTACTCGATAACGATACAATTCCAGACAAAGATTGGCTGCTTGAGCCTGTTAAGGCACTCGAGGCTGATGAAACGCTGGGAGCATGTCAATGCAAGTTATTGTTACTGAATAGTCCAAAGCAACTTGATTATACCGGTGACTATATCAGTCAATATGGATTTTTAGTACAGCGAGTTGCCACTGGTGAGATAGATCGTGGCCAATCGGATGAAAGAATAGAGATCCTCAGTGCCAAATCAGCCGCCATGCTTATTCGAAAAGAGGCTTTTGATAAAACTGGGGGTTTTGATCCTGACTATTTTATTTATGTTGAAGAAACTGATTTAGGCTGGCGAACCTGGCTGGCTGGCTGGCGTATAATCTTCATCCCAGAATCACGAGTTTTACACGAATTTGGCACAACTTCCATCATCATCCCTGACAAACAAAACTATCTTGCCAAATTTCACGGTACAAAGAATTACATTATGACGTTGATGAAAAATTTTGGTACCTGGAATTATATAAAGATTATTCCTCTTCATATTGTGATGTGGGTAGCAATCGCATGCTGGCTAGCCTGGAAGAAACAAGGTAAATCAGCAGGTTACATTTTTAGCGGAATTTGGTGGGTAATCGTTCATGGTAGTCTAATTCGAATAAAGAGAAAAAGAATTCAATCAAATCGAGAAATTAGCGAAAAGGATTTGATGAAAATAGTTATGCGAAAAAAGCCATTCAAGTATTTTTATAATAAATTTGCAAACCCAACGAAGGTCGGCCACGCCCAAAGCTGGCACCGGCCAAAGAAATCTAAATAAAAAAGTATGAAGCCTAAAGCTAGTATATTTATTCCAACCTATAATCGTTATGACTCACTGCATGACGCATTGGATGCCTATCGAAAACAAACATTCAAGGATTTTGAGATTGTTTTAGTAGATGGTGACTCCGATGATGACACAAAGAAACTCCCAAGTGAATATCCTGATTTGAATATTCGCCTTGTTGTTGTTCCAGAAAAAAAGTTAACAGTGGCATACAATCGAGGTTGGCAAGAAGCAAGGGGTGAAATTGTCAGCCGAATGGATGATGACTCTATTCCTGACCCTGGTTGGCTTGAAGCAGTCGTCCAAACAATGGATTCAAATCCGAAAATTGGAGGAGTAACTGGGCCTACAATTATCCCTAAAGAAAAAAGAAAGTACCGAGCATCATTTAGTTTCTTAGAAAAAATCCTAAACCCCCCAAATCTTTTTTGGAAAATTTTTGGTGGCTGGTATAAAAGCGCCGTACTAGAAAACGATCCATATGCTGTCAGTAAAATCTACAAAAGTGGAACTTTTTCACCAGGATCGAACTATGAACGCAGCTTAAAAATTAAGGAAAATTTGGAGGTTGATTGGCTGGAAGCATGTAATACC
>CAYSJE010000031.1:0-7375 GCA_964431345.1 uncultured Candidatus Saccharibacteria bacterium | reverse complement strand
TTTGTGCAAAAGGCATATAAGGGCTATACTATAAATAAAGTACAGCGGGTTCGGAACGTGCTCTTATTGGAGTATGGAATATGAGCGAATTCCAGAAACAAGTCAATAACGGTTTTTTCGCTTAGGGTAATAAAGTATATAAGTCCCTTAACTATTAAAAAACCGGCTATCTTGCCGGATATTCTACCCCTAAAAGCACTCAAAAGTAAACGCTAGCTACTTGGGATAGCTTGATGTACTAATAACTTATATAATTATGCCTATAATTAACTAGAAAATTTATGGAAAGAGGATCAATGACAGAGGGGGATGTAACACCTGAAATAAAAGAACGAGAGGTAAAACCGCTTGAAGGTGAATACCGAGAGGCTTGGGCTAAATTCATGCCTAATCCAGAGGAGGAACTTTATATTGATACAAAAACAGGTGAAGCGCATGGCGCAAAAAGTGATATGATTACAACAAAAAAAGACGAGAAAACAAATGAGTGGATTGTAACATCTGGGGGAAAACAAGGTAGCCCCTATGACATAAGGGTACCTGTTGATAGTGGAGAATCAAATCTTTTTATGCCGTACAACGATATGGACGTACGTTCATGCCCAAGGGACTGGTCTGTATGGAAAGAAAATAGAGTTCCCCGCGTCGATCTAACCACTTATTCAAGCGAAAAGTTTGCAGATGGTGAAAGAGGTGAAAAACAGTTTACTGATTTACAGTCCGCTGTAGACTTTATATTAGATCAAGATGAAGCATATGAACTCAGGGATGGTAATGGTCACTATAGAGGTGGAAAACCGAATACTGGCGCAAATGAACAATCTAACTCATTCAATTTTGGTATGGTCGTTCGAGGGAAAAAGAGTGGCAAAAAAATAACAATTGAAAATTGCGCACGAGTTAACTCAGAAAAATTAACTGTCTCTTTGGGGGCTCAAGAGTGGTATACACAAAGAAGTGATAGGGGTGAATCGGTGATTGGAAAGTTGTCTGCAGGTGTACGAGAAAACGAAGATATAGCTTCTCGTTTAGAGGACGACGAAGTAATTATCAAACACTTCAGATCAAGCTCTAAGAGAATAATGTAGTAAAAAGTAAGCACTGGAATTAGTAAGAAAAACAAGAGATTGTAGTTCCGAGGAAATTCGTAGAATAATTGAATAAAGCTAGGGGGGGGGTTGCGCTGATCCTGGGACAAGAAATATAGGGTATATATAAAAACCGTTTTGTAATTACAAAACGGTTTTTATTATGTTTAAAAGTGGTGATTTAGTATAGTTATGGGAGCTACAAACCGTAGGAAGTGGAATACAGTTTGTGTGTTTTTTCCCGGTGTGGGAAAGCAAGTGTAAGTAGGTTAGCTAATGTGTAGATTTTTAGGAAAAACAGCGACCTAGAAAAGAACTCAATTACTTAACTCCAAATCAAGGATTGCCATAAAGCTAGAGTAATGGATAATATTATGTTGAGAGACTATCGGGAATTTGCTTGAATGGCTGGCTCTGATTATGACCAATCTCTTTCATTAACTAAAAAACCACCCACTGGCGGTTTTGTTTTGTAATCTATATTGCAGTTTACAGGGCGTAGCCCCGAAGGGGCGAAGCCCTGGTACCGCCACGGGGAATCGAACCCCGATTGCCAGATTGAAAATCTGGTGTCCTAACCGTTAGACGATGGCGGCTTGTGCAGCTTGCAAAATTTCCCAAAAGCTTGTCCGCCGAAGCCCCGAAGGGGCGTAGGCGGAATGGCGGCATGGTTTTATAATCTTTGCTGATTGTAACAAGAAAATATGGCCTAGTCAAGATTGGACACGAGTCTTTTTTAATACTAAAATAAGTCTATGAATATTTTTGCAATTGAGACATCTTGTGATGAAACTTCTGCTGCCGTTGTCAAAGACGGCCGGGAAGTTCTTTCTAGTGTAGTAGCGTCACAAATTGATATTCACGCAAAGTATGGCGGGGTGGTGCCTGAGGTAGCGGCTAGAGCTCATATCGGAAACATTATTCCTGTAATAGACAAAGCTAAATCGGAAGCAAATATTGAATGGGATGATATAGATAGCTTGACGGTTGTGAAAGGTGCAGGATTGTTACCGGCTTTGCTTACGGGAGTAACTACTGCAAAATCACTAGCTTTGGCTTTAGACAAACCTTTGATTCCAGTAAACCATATTATTGGTCATATTTATGCGAATTGGATTAGTAAAGCTGAGAATGAAATTAAATTTCCGATTTTGGCGTTAGTAGTTTCTGGCGGCCATACCGAGTTACATTTAATGAAAGAACACTTCAAGTTTGAACGACTAGGCTCGACTTTGGATGATGCGGCCGGGGAAGCTTTTGACAAAGTTGCCAAATTACTAGGCTTAGGATATCCAGGTGGGCCAATAGTCTCAGAAAAAGCAGAACTGGGAGACCGCAAAGCTTATGATTTCCCTCGGGCTTTGATTAACGAAGATAATTTTGATTTCAGTTTTTCTGGAGTAAAAACCTCTGTGATCAATACTGCCAGAAAAATTGGTGAGCTAAGCAAACAGCAAATCAATGATATTTGTGCCTCTTTTCAGCAAGCGGCAGTGGATGTCTTGGTTGCTAAAACAGTACGGGCCGCGGCAGAATATGAAGCACAGAGTGTTTTATTAGGTGGGGGAGTTGCCGCAAATAAATTATTGCGTAAATCTATGGAAGAAAATTTACTTAAAGCAAATTCTAATATAAAATACTATCAACCAGAGATTACAAATTGCCTAGATAATGCGGCCATGGTTGGGGTAGCGGCTTATTATCAAGATAAATATGCCAAAGAAAAATGGGATTGGCGTACAATAGAAGTTGATTCAGGATTAAGAATTTAATGTTTAAAATAACAGAGAAAAAAATACCAAAATGGCTAAAAATTATTATCATATTAATAATTGTTTTGGTTATTCTGTTTTTAGTTTTGAAATATTCAGGGCTGTTTAACAAAATTTCAGAAGGTTATATTAACGAGGGAAATGAGTTGCTAGAACAAGGAGATTATTCAGCTGCTATGGAGCAATATGCATACGCAACCTCTTTGCGTTATTTAGATAGCGAATCGGCCTATGATGCCTATTTGAAACGAGGCGCAATTCTATTTGGTAAACATAATTATGAAGAAGCAATTTCTGAAGTATCAAAAGCTGTTAGTCTAAAAAAGAATCGATCTGAAGGATATTTATTGTTAGGTAAAATTGAATTAGCTAATGGGCAAGTTGCAGAGGCCCTAAGCAATTTAGAGAAGGCGCTTGAACTTGATGGTAATAATCCAGAAGTTATGTTGGCCCTAGGGCGAGCTGTGTTTAGTCAAGGTGAACAATTTGACCCTGCCTACCAGCAGGCAGGCCGCGCCGAAAGTTTGTTTCGCCAGGCATTAGAGATTGATCAGAATTATGCGGCGGCTAATTTCTACTTAGTCCTACTTCTCATAGACAAAGATTTTGCTGAAGCTCAAAAAATAATTGAATCAGAAATCGATGTTAGGGGGGCTTTTTCCAAAAAATTTGCCAGAGTGGAAGAATTAATTCTTAGTTTAGCTAAAGAAAAAAATAAAAACTCAAATGCTGAATCAGGAGCCTATAATCGACTAAGAATTGGCTGGGTTTATACAGGGATAGGGGAGAATATTTTGGCCAAAAATTTAGCAGGGAGAGTGTTGGCTGAGCTACCTAAATATCGTGATGCCTGGTTACTAAAGGCTTGGACAGAAATAGGGCTAGGTGATTTTAGTGCCGCTAATGATTCTCTGACAGAAGCCTATGAGATTGATCCCACTTTTGGGCAAACACAATATTTATTTGCAAAGGCAGAAATAGGTTTGGGCAAAAAGAATGCAGCCCTAGGTTCATTCAAGAAAGCTCTTGATTTAGGATATGACAATCAGAATTTGCGTCGGGATTATGCAAGGTTACTGGCTGATTTAGAAAAATATAGTGAATCAGAGAAACAGTATTACCAAGCTTATGATCAAGATCCACTTAATATAGACACAGTTGCAGAATTGGTTTGGTTTCTAGGAGAGAAGCAGGGCAAAGGTGAGGATGCCTTAGCTGTGGCCGAAAACCTGCAGACAAAACTGGCTGGTTCTCAGGTGATAGCAGTTTTAGCTCTAGCTAATTTAGTCTCTGGGAATAACCAAGTAGCTCAGGATTTAGCAACTAAGGTAATTGCTGAAGACCCAAATAATTTATTGGCGTATTATGTTAGAGGGCGAGCAGCGAATGACCAAGCCGATTTGATAAAAGCCTTAGATTTGGACTTTGACGGGGTGATTGCTGGGTGGGTAATAGAAGAAATTAAATAAATAAAAACAGACCCGCGATAGTAGGCCTGTTTTTTGTTTGCAGATTTAGGTTACTCGATCAATTTCTTCTACACTCGTAATACCTTCGATAACTTTTAGAATTCCATCTTGGGCCATTGTAGTCATCCCAGTGGCAATGGCAGCTTCAAAAATTTCTGCAGTGGTAGCGGCTGACATAATAAGTTTCTCCATTTCCTTATCAATTGTGAATACTTCATAAATACCAACTCGCCCTTTGTAGCTAGTTCCGTGGCAATCAGCACACCCACTCTCGCTTGGCCGGAAAAGCTTGTCGTATTCTGGCAAGGTCATTGATGAATTGAGGACAGTAAATATTTTTTCTACTTTTGATTGTTCTGCTTCATCGGGTTTATACTCTTCTCTACACTTCAAACATAGCCGGCGGACTAGACGTTGGGCAATCACAGCGTTAATTGCTGGGGCGATGACAAATGGCCTGGCTCCCATATCGATTAGTCTCGGAATAACTCCTGAGGAATCGTTTGTATGCAGAGTGGAGAAAACTAGATGACCAGTAAGTGCTGCATTCAAGGCAGTTTCAGCTGTTTCTAAATCCCTGATCTCTCCAACCATGACCACATCAGGATCTTGGCGCAGAATTGCCCTGAGCCCGGCAGAAAAATCTAAGCCTTTGTCTTTTTCCACCTGAGTTTGAGAAATTCCCTGTAGGCGGTATTCAATTGGATTTTCCAAAGTAATAATTTTTATCTCGGGACTTTTTAATTGATTCAAGAAAGAATAGAGGGTCGTAGTCTTACCAGACCCAGTCGGTCCAGTGGTGAGGATCATGCCGTTTGGCTTCGAAAGTTCTTCCTTGAGCTTTTCATAATCACGAGCAGCCAATCCTAAATCATCTAATTTGAGCTGGGTTGCTCCCATGCCGAGCAAACGCAAAACAGCCGTCTCCCCATAGCCTGATGGTAGAATAGAAACACGTACATCAATTTTTCTATCCCCAATATTTATAGTGAATCGTCCATCTTGGGGAATGTCAATTACGTTCAGCTTAAGTTTGGATAACAATTTAATGCGACCAACAATCGGTGCATGGGAATCTTTTGGGAGAACAACAATGTCTTGTAAGACACCATCAATACGATAACGAAGTTTTGTTTCTTTTTCTTCTGGCTCTAGATGAATATCAGATGCACCGGCTTGGATAGCTCCCGCAATAATAATATCTAGAGTTTTGGTAATAGGAATTCTTTTGATTCTTGTTTCAAGTTCTTTCAAGTCCTTAATATCTTCTCGGAAATGGCTGAGCTCATCCTTGGTCAATTCGATCTTTATTCTTTTGTCTCTCTTTTTTTCTGGCTTAACTCGATCATACATCTTAAGAGCTTCACTAAAACTGCTATCAGAAATCAGATAAACTTCCACCCCGTAATCATCCTTTTTGAGAGCAGCGACGAGTTCTTCTAGCTTTTTGGAAGTTGTATCTGTTGTTCCGATTTTTAGGACTCTTTTTTCTTCATGAAAAATAATGACCTGAGCTTCTTCGGCTTGTTTCTTTTTGATAAGTCCAATTGTTTCTACGTTCAGTGGGAATCCATGTAAATTCATGTATTCCAATTTATTATGATTGGCTTTTCGCTCAATGGCTTTTTCTTCCATATCGCGATTAATATCAGTCAAAGAATGCCGAGCGGGTTTAGCGCTAGCAGCTTTTTTTAGGGCAGCTTCTATATCATCTTGTGGCATAAAAAAACAGCTTAATACTGTAACTTATTATAGCAGATTATTAAGAATACCTTAAAATATTCTTTAATACCTTACTTACGACTAGCTCTGATAGCTTCAATAACTTCCTTCTCTGCTTCAATTAATTCACTTCGTTCAATTTCGAACGAAGCGCAGTGTTCGTTGCCACTGCCATTAAACAAACTAGCAAGTTTCGTGGCACTTTCATTATTTGTCGTATGAATTATGCCTTTTATTTTCTGAGGGGCAATTCTTGCCAAAATCAGAATAATTTCAGCGTCAGGAGAGGTGCTAATTAATTCCTCTGACACACCTTCTAAATCACTTGGGCTGGCTTGGGATTTTTGGAAATCCATCAAGTCTGCTAGAGTCCAAACTAGTTTAATATTTTCGTCATATTTTATTCTAGCTAGTAATCGACCCCAAAGTTTGAGAGTAGAAAGTTCTTTGGTGCGATAAATATTCTGAACAATTTTTTGTTGATCGCCACCTTTGTCAATTAGTTCAGCCGAGATTTGCAAGGACTTTGGGGTTGTCCTCTGATTCTGAAAACTATTTGTGTCAGAAATTATTCCGGTGAGTAGGCAAGTGGCAATATCTTCATCTATCAATCCACTGTCAATTTCTTTAATTAAGTCGTACAAAATTTCTGCAGTAGAAGTTGCGGTGACATTAACCAAATTTATATTGCCATAGTTTTCGTTACTAGCTCGGTGGTCAATATTTATAACTGGTGTCTCGTAGAAAAAATCTGTATTCTCTTCGTAAAGCTTTCCCAT
Organism: uncultured Candidatus Saccharibacteria bacterium; assembly: GCA_964431345.1. Taxonomy (GTDB): domain Bacteria; phylum Patescibacteriota; class CALEFQ01; order CALEFQ01; family CALEFQ01; genus CAYSJE01. The sequence goes on along the minus strand of CAYSJE010000031.1, from coordinate 545 downwards.
GTAATCAAAATCAGGGCAATTCAGGGCAATGACCAAATCGTACTTTGGTCTCATAGATTCAGAAGAAACATCTTCTGGTTTGAAAGAACCTTTTTTTGGTTGAATAAAAATCTTTAATTTGTTATCTTCCATGCGGTAGCTGAATTCCCCAACATCGGCATTAGCAATATCTAGTGAAATTACAAAGTCTTTAGAATTCTCTAGCTTAGCCGTTACTTTATGAAAGCTAGGTAAGAATTGATACAAGATATTGGGAGTTCCGTGAGCCACGACAGTAACTTGCTTTTCTAATTTCTGCAGAGCGAGATAAAGTGCGAGCATACTACCAAGTGAATCTCCAGACGGATCTCTTTTAGTAATAATCAAAACATGCTTGCTTTGCTCGATATTCCTCTTGATTTGGTCCGTTTTGCTAAGTGCCATATAATTTTAGTTATCATAGTATAATAAGAAATTATGGAAAGCGTGTCAATGAGGATAAAATTAGCTATAATACTTAGACCATGCCAATTATAGAAGCTATAACATTAGGCCTTATTCAAGGG